>NZ_JBFTLO010000025.1:0-44188 GCF_056396485.1 Psychrobacillus sp. 05T411
GCCAACGCCAACACGATGTTGGTCACGAAGGCGTTGCCACACGATGTGGCGTTCTTAGCCTTTGTTCCTCTGCCTGAGTAAGATGAGACTTCACAACGTACGCGCAAGCGGCGGTGAAGGCTCATCACTCACCCCACGGAAAGCGTCCGTCCTGCTGCGAAAATCATAGCGGTCGCTAGTCAACGCACTACCACGCAGTATCCCTACACCGTGCTTAATATAAAATATATGCTTTACAATTTCTTAGAACATAAAAAAACGTGGTCCTACTAAAAGGACCACATTTACTAATTACATATAATTTTCTTCTACAACATCTGCACAGCGCGTACATAATGTTGCATGTTTTTCATTTGTACCAACCGTTTCCGAAATAGTCCAGCAGCGTTCACATTTTTCGCCATCTGCTTTTTCAACTAATACCGAAGCATGCTCCAGTACAAGACTATTTTCAGCAGCAGTTTCTACTAACTCAAATTTTGATACGATAAACAACTGTGCAAAATCAATTGCATCTGTTTCAAACAACGATTTATATTCATCTTTCACATATAAAGTTACTTTTGCTTCTAATGATTTACCAATTGTTTTTGCATTACGTGCTTCTTCTAATGCTTTTAACACATCGTCACGTAAGTCCATAATCTTCGTCCATTTAGTAGCTAGTTCTTCGAAATCTGGATATTGTACCGCATCCGGCATATCCGTTAATTGAATACTTGCTTCTGTTTCATACTCTAAATAAGACCAAAGCTCATCTGTCGTATGCGGTAAAATCGGTGTCATTACTTTTAACAATGTAAGTAAAGTATCATACATTACTGTTTGCATCGCACGACGATCTGGATGATTTTCTCCGTAAATGTATACAACATCTTTCGCAACATCTAAATAGAAGGAGCTTAACTCACCCGCAACAAAATTGTTTACAGCGTGGTAAACTGCTGCAAAATCGTAGCGATCATATGCCGCGCGAGCTGTTTTTAATACATCCTGCAATCGCATGAACACGTATTTATCCATTTCGCGTAAGTTTTCATATGCAACACGATCTGTTGTAGGGTTAAAGTCTGTCACGTTACCATGTAGGAAACGGAATGTGTTACGAATTTTACGATATACTTCTGAAACTTGTTTCAACATGTCCATTGAAATTCGAACGTCGCCTGTATAATCGACCGATGCAACCCATAATCGTAAAATATCTGCGCCGTATTGGTTCATTACTTTAGATGGAAGAATTACATTTCCAACTGACTTACTCATTTTGCGACCTTCTCCGTCTAAAACGAAGCCGTGAGAAAGCAATCCTTTGTACGGTGCGTATCCATTAATCGCAACACTTGTAATAAGTGATGAGTTAAACCAGCCACGATATTGGTCAGATCCTTCTAAGTATAGGTCTGCTGGATATTTCAGACCACGCTCTACGAGTACTCCTTGGTGAGAAGACCCTGAGTCGAACCAAACGTCCATAATATCGTTTTCTTTCGTAAAGTGACCATTTGGACTACCTGGGTGTGTAAACCCTTGTGGTAATAAATCTTTCGCTTCTCTTTGGAACCAAATATTAGAACCATGCTCGCGGAACAATGTAGAAACATTCGCAATTGTTTCTGGCGTGATGATTGGCTCTCCGTTTTCCGCGTAGAAAATTGGAATCGGCACACCCCATGCACGTTGACGAGAAATAACCCAGTCTCCGCGGTCGCGAATCATATTGTACAGACGTGTTTCACCCCATGCTGGTGTAAACGCTGTTTCGCGAACTGCTTGTAATAATTCATCACGGAATGCATCAATAGAAGCAAACCATTGTGGTGTTGCACGATAAATAACTGGTTTTTTCGTACGCCAGTCATGTGGATAAGAATGCGTAAAGAAAGTTAGTTTTTCAAGTCGTCCTAGTTCTTTTAATTTTTCTGTTACGACTTTGTTTGCATCGTCATAAAATAATCCTTCAAAGCCAGGCGCTTCATCTGTATAGCAACCGCGATTATCTACAGGGCTTAAAATATCTAGACCATATTGTTTTCCGATTAAATAGTCATCTTCCCCGTGGCCAGGTGCTGTATGAACGCAACCAGTACCAGCATCTGCCGTTACATGCTCCCCTACCATGACAAGAGAATCACGATCATAAATTGGATGCTTGGCTACAACGTATTCTAGGTCTGAACCTTTTACTTCTTGTAGCACTTCATATGCTTCCCACTCTAAAGTTTCCGCTAATGATGTTAGTAAGTCTTTTGCTACAATGAACTTATTGTCCGCGACTTGTACTACAACATAAGTGAATTCTGGATGCACGGAAATACCTAAGTTTGCTGGAATTGTCCAAGGAGTTGTCGTCCAGATGATGAATTTTGCATCTGCTGGTACAACATCTTTTGCATCTTTTACTTCGAAGCTTACATAAATAGATGGTGATTTTTTGTCTTGGTACTCAATTTCTGCTTCTGCTAGTGCAGATTCCGAAGATGGTGACCAGTAAACTGGTTTTAAGCCTTTATAAATATAGCCTTTTTCAGCCATTTTACCGAATACTTCAATTTGGCGAGCTTCGAATTCTGGTTTTAATGAAATATAAGGATTTTCCCAATCACCGCGAACACCTAGACGACGGAATTGTTCACGTTGGTTGTCGATTTGTTCATAGGCATATTTTTCGCAAAGTTCACGGAATTCTGCAACGGACATTTCTTTGCGTTTTACCCCTTTATTAGTTAACGCTTGCTCGATTGGTAATCCGTGGGTATCCCAACCTGGAATGTAAGGCACGTGGTAACCAGTCATAGAACGATGACGAGTGATCATATCTTTTAACACTTTGTTTAATGCATGCCCGATATGAATATCTCCGTTCGCATATGGAGGACCATCATGTAGGATGAATTCTGGTAGATCCTTTGTACGTTCTAGTTGTAATTTGTTAATGTCCATTTCGTTCCATTTTTCTTGCATTTTTGGCTCATTTGCAGGTAGATTTCCACGCATTGGGAAATCTGTTTTCGGCATTAATAACGTGTCTTTGTATTCCATTTAAATTCCTCCTAATTTTAAGAAAAGCGCAAGCGCATTTGTAGTTGGGCTAAAAAACAAAAAAACTCCTCATCCCAAAAAGGGACGAGAAGTTTGAACTCGCGGTACCACCCTACTTGCGATTTTATGAAAAAATCGCCGCTTAGTATGCCATAACGGGACATAAACCGAAGACACTTACTTTCTTTTTTCGGTGTCCTTGCTCCAAAGTGATAATCTAAATAATTTTATTGCTTGAGCTTTCACCATCCTCAAGTCGCTAATTCGAAAATTATTTTAGACGTCTTTTTCAACGCATATTTTATATGATATGAAATCATTATAGAAAATGTAAGTCCATCAGTCAAGAATTGTATTAATCTTCTGTTGCTGAAACTCGATCAAGGCTCTCGGTATCCACATCATACTCCATTAAATGATTCCAGTCATCTGTATTGATCAAATCGAGTTGTGCTTCTACTAGCATTTTAAAACGATTACGGAAAACTTTGGACTGCTTTTTCAAGTCCTCAATTTCAATTGCAACTCTTCTTGCTTTGGATAGTGCCTCATTGACAATTCGGTCGGCATTTTTTTCTGCTTCTTTCACGATTAACTTCGCTTCTTTTTGCGAGTTTCTTCGTACTTCTTCCGCAGCTTCCTGTGCTACAACGATAGACTTATGTAAAGTCTCTTCAATCGATGTGAAATGCCCAACTTTTTCGCTTGAAGATTTTAATTTGGTTTCCAGATCTTTTTTTTCTTTTAATAAGATTTCAAGATCTTTCATTATTTGATCAAGGAATTCGTTTACTTCATCCTCATTATACCCTCGAAATCCTTTACTAAATTCCTTGTTATGTATATCAAGTGGTGTTAGTGGCATTTGTTCCATCTCCTTTGACTAGACTATCATTCTTTTCTCTATTATACATTTACGAATGAGGGAAAACATCTAAAATTCGAAGTTTCTTGTATAAATTTATTTTTTTTGCTCTAAACGACCTATTTGAAGTCGTATTTTATCTTTTTTTGTTCTTCCTTCAATMATTAATAATTTAACTCGTCCCAATCCGCGAACAGAAAGTAAGTCCAGTTCCTGTAATTCCATAGACGTCTGATCTTTCTCTGCCCAATTTACTTTCACTTTTCCGCTTGAAATTAGGTTAGCTGATTTTTGACGGGAAATATTGAAAACAGCAGAAAGCACCGTATCTAAACGTAAAGAGCTTACCGTCAATGTCTCGGTTAGCCATTCTTCTGACTGCCCGAAATAGTTAAGTGGATCCTCTACCATTTCTATTTGTACTTTCACTTTTCCAATAGATGTAAAGTTCGCTCGAACATAGTCTAAAACTTCTGCAGCAACGACAAATTGAATGGCACCTTCCACAACCCGAATATCCCCAAATTTACTCCGATCAATGCCTAAAGACATCATAGATCCTAAAACATCCTTATGCTTTAATGTAACGAATTTCGTCGGATATTTCACTTCTACCACACACATAGAAAAATCTTCTGTCGTAGGTACAAAATAAGAAGGATACAATAATACTCTTTTTCGTTCTGCAACATCTAGTGCGCCGCTTGCTGTTGATTCGATTCCTTCATATTGTCTTCGAATCGAATCGACGATAAATTGCTGTCTTGGATCTAAAAAGTCCAATAACTTCGGGGCATACCTATGTTCTACTTCATGCACCATACTTACTACCTGCTCTATAAAAGGCTGCTCTTCTTTCCTAAAATGCTGTAATACATGTTCCATTTGAGTTTATCTCCTTATGTATAATAAAAACCCCACAAATGTGAGGTTTAAATAAATGCTAGAAAAAGATACGATACTCCACTCATTGCAAGTCGTAAAGCAAAAATAGCGACAATTGGAGAAATATCAATCATACCTAGTGGAGGGATGATTTTACGGAATATATCTAAATAGGGATCGCAAATTCTTCCGAAAAACTTTCCGACAGCCGATTGTTGGATACTTGGTACCCATGACATTAAAATATAAATAATCAATGCATACGTATAGATGGTTACTGCGTTACTTAGTAAATATAAAAATAAAACCATAGTTTAAATTGCTCCTCTATTAATCTAAATCGTTATAATAATAATCCGAAATGGCTCCAGCTACTTCGACAGAATCAGGTGCACACAGGAAAATATCAGTCCCAACTCGTTGGATATCTCCACCTAAAGCATATACGGTTCCGCTTAAAAAGTCGATGATTCTGATTCCTTGATCTTTATCGATACGTTGTAAGTTTACGATAACCGCTTTTTTACTTTTCAAATGCTCTGAAATATCCTGTGCTTCCGCATACACACGTGGCTCTATTAACATTACTTTGGAAGACTTTTGCACATTTTGAATGCTTACTAAATTTGGTACAGTCATTTCTTTAGGTGTCGTATTAAATTTACGCTCTTTTGCAGGAGACTTAGCCGGTTGTTGTCGCATTTGACTTTCTACTGGTTGTTGCTGAGGTTTAGGCTGCTGTGTTGCTGAAGTTTCTTCCTCTTCGTCTAAGTAGAAGAAATTTTTCATCCAGTCTTTCATGCTCATTTAATTTCCTCCCTCTCTTTACCTACTAATGCTGTACCAACTCTTATAAATGTAGCACCTTCTTCAATTGCAATTTCATAGTCTCCGGACATTCCCATCGATAATTCTGTACAAGGAGCATGGGTTAACTGTTTGGCTGCAATCTTTTCTTGTAGTGCTTTTAGCCTACGAAAGACTTTACGTATAACCGAATCATCATCCGTATTAGGGGCCATTGTCATCAATCCAATGACACGAATACGGGAATAGTTTTCTAACTCATTTATAAAATTTTCTGCTTCTTCGATAGAAAGACCATGTTTTGACTCTTCTTCGGATACATTTACTTGTACAAAACAATCTTTCGTCAATGTCGCTCTTTTTTCTATTTCGTCTGCTAAACTAATGCGGTCAAGCGAATGCAAATAATCTACTTCGTTAATAACTGACTTTACTTTTCTAGTTTGTAACGTTCCTATGTAATGCCATTTGACATTGTCTGAAATGGCATCTAATTTGTTCTTAAGTCCATCTGGTCTATTTTCTCCCAGATGGGTTATGCCAGTAGCGATTACTTCTTTTGTACGGTCCACAGAAACTTCTTTCGTCACTGCAATAATCGTAACATCTTCCATTTTTCGGTCGGAACGGTTACAAGCATCTTGAATACATTGTTTTATTTGTTTTAAATTTTGTTCTACGTTTGTCATATGAAAACCAACTTTTCATCATCAATATTTTCTTTATTGTATCAATGAAACGCTGATTTATCAATGATGAAACTTGCCTATTCTATGTTTCTTGAAACAATTATTACATCTTTTCCAATTATAGCTATATTTTCAACAGCTATTTTTTTAGTTTCTCTTTTTTTATTAAAGAAAGTCGGATATGCTCCACTGGTCTCCACGATAAATGAAACAATACGCCCGCTTTCTTTATCAATTTCCGCATCGACAATAAATCCTAATAATTGGCCGCTGCTCGCTTCAATTACTTCTTTCTGCTGTGCATCAGAAAACTTCATTGTTAACCTCCTTTTAACACATTGTATGAATGAAATCGGAAAAAAACGCTTCTTCTATGCAGAAAAAGCGTTTCGTCTATTTTTCGTCTTAACTATTGAACAGGAATCATTTAGGGTTTAAATGGCTTTGGATTGTAGACAAAGCACTTTTTTCCAAACGGGAAATTTGGGCTTGAGATAATCCTAAATCCATGGCGATTTCTGTTTGTGTTGCTCCGTAGTATATTCTTTTCGTTAATATTTTCTTTTGTCTTGCATCCAAGTTTTGGAAGCTTTCTTTTACTGTAAAGTAGGTTACCCATTGATCTTCTGATACATCATTATCACATAATTGGTCCATCATATAAATAGCGTCCCCTCCATCACTAAAAATAGGTTCTTGGAGGGAAACTGGATCTTGAATAGCATCCAAAGAAAGTAATATATCTTCCACTGGTATTTCTAATATTTTCGATA
The DNA here is from genome assembly GCF_056396485.1 of Psychrobacillus sp. 05T411. Taxonomy (NCBI): domain Bacteria; kingdom Bacillati; phylum Bacillota; class Bacilli; order Caryophanales; family Bacillaceae; genus Psychrobacillus; species Psychrobacillus sp. 05T411. The sequence goes on from NZ_JBFTLO010000025.1 coordinate 7,062, forward strand.
AGTCTTCCAATGTTGGTTCTTGTAAATGTTCATTTATATATTGTTCTTTTGCTTTCATCGCTTTATAGGCAATATCTCGTAACGATCTAGAAACACGCACAGAGTGATGATCGCGTAAATGTCTTTTAATTTCTCCAATAATCATCGGAACAGCATACGTAGAAAAACGAACGTTATGCTTAAGGTCAAAATTTTCAATAGACTTAATCAAACCGATACATCCAACCTGGAACAGATCATCTGCTTGTTCGCCGCGATATGCAAATCGTTGAACAAGACTTAACACTAGCCTTAAATTACACATAACCAGCTCTTCCTTAACCGACACTTCACCTGCTTGTAACCTGATAAACAATTCTTTCATTTCTTCATGCTTAAGTAAAGGAAGCTTAGATGTATCAATGCCGCATAATTCTACTTTTGTTCTCGTCATAGATCTTCCTCCGGACTTTTTAATTGGTTCTTAGTCAGTTTGTCCGCTAGAGTGAAGATTATTCCGAGGTGTAGAATCCAATTTCAACCATTATGCAATTGGTTCATTTAACAGCTCTTTTAAATCTAATATTATTTTCTTTTCTAAGCGAGATATATAAGACTGTGAAATGCCTAAATGATCCGCTACTTCTTTTTGCGTCATTTCTTCTTTTCCATTAAGCCCGAAACGACATTGCATAATATATTTTTCCCGATTTCCAAGTAAATTAATCGCTTCAAACACATGTTGTCTTTCCAGCTTTTTTTCCACATCTTCTATGATTAAATCTTCACTTGTTCCTAAAATATCGGATAAAAGAAGTTCATTCCCATCCGAATCAGAGTTTAATGGTTCATCAAAAGAAACTTCTGATTTCATGCGATTTGTTTTTCTTAAGTGCATTAATATTTCGTTTTCGATACATCTGGACGCATATGTAGCTAGTTTAATTCCTTTATCGAGATTAAAGGTTTCGACTGCTTTAATCAGCCCAATAGAACCGATACTAATGAGATCCTCGATATTTGTATTCGTTTGATCAAATCTTCGTGCAATATACACGACAAGTCTTAAGTTTCGTTCGATTAATACATCTCGCGCATGCTCGTCTCCATCCATAAAAGCTAAGAGCATTTCACGTTCTTCTTCCCTTGATAGCGGTTTTGGTAATGATTCATTGCCACCAATATAATGTACTCCGCTTCTTTTAAATGATAATATCCAATAATATAATCGACGCCATAATCTCAACAGCATTATCTAACACTCCTTTTCTTTAAATGGAAATAAGAAGAACTATGCAAAATTCCGTCTGCTCCATGTGGAAATTTATCTTTTACCCTTGTCATGACGATATAACCTTTTGGTAAGGGCAGGTCATTTACAATCCATTCCTCGTACTTTATCCCAATTACCCAAGTTTTCTCTTTTTGTATAGTCGATATTGGTATTAAACGTAATTTTGTTGCATATTCTTTGGAGAGTTTGTCCAGTCCTTTATCTTTTTCGAACTCCCACTTGCTAATCGTTTCAAACAATTCAGTTGGTAATACATCTTGTAATACTTCTGCCGCAACAAAATGTACTGGATCATTCGAAAGTGGTTCTTTACATACATTCCCTGAGTCTATAAAAAGAGTTAGCTCCTTTGTTTCCCCAAACAAAGTTATATGAGATGCGTATAATAACTCTCTTTCTGCACTTGAAATATTTAAATGAAGCACATGTTTCGTTAAGAAGTACAGTCCACCAATTGCAATTAACGCGAAATTTACAATCATAAATATGTTACTACTATTGCTATACATTGGTGCGATTGCGGTTAATAAGCCACCTGCGAAAATGCTCGCTAGTAATGTTAATGTAATTGCTTTTACGATTTGTGTTCGTTTCTTCCAAAAAGCAATGCCGATCATCACAAAAAAAGATAAAATAACTGTACTTACATGATGAGAGAAAATGACTGTAATCACTCCTGCAGTAAACGCCGAAAGGAACAAATATCTTTTTTGGTTTTCTATCCAACCAATTTTGTTTGCAAATGCTAACACGGTATAGTTGAAAAAAGTATTAGTTGCAATCATGACTTCCGCGTACATGATTCTCCCCCCTTTTTTACTAAATGGTACCATGTCACTTTTAAAAACTTTGTCAAAAGAACGGTGGAAAAGCGTCTTTTTTAACGACAAAAAACATAATAAAAAAACTACCTATATAATGGATAGTTCACTATATTGGGAAACTGCGACGTAGTGACCGCTAGAATTTCCGCTGCAGGGCGGACGCTTTCCACGGGGTGAGCGATGAGCCATCGCCGCCGCTTGCGCGTACGTTGTGAAGTCTCATTATGCTCACTCATCCCGTAGGAGTCGCCGCCTTTCCGCAAAAATCAATCGAAAATATTAATTTATGAAGTGACTATATTAACAAAAAGTGGTTGAAAACGACAAACTAATCTAGAAAGTATTAATCTCGCTAGTTGGACGGTCATTTATACATATTACCCCAATAATGGGTTGAAATTATCGTCGTCTCGTCCCAAGTCAACTTGCTGTTTTGAGAATTGGTTGCTTTCACTGGCGATTTGGTTGCTCTCATGTTGGTTTGATTGCTTTCGGAATAGAATTGATTGCTTTCAGGGACCTATCTGTTGCACTTAGCCATTTTCTGGATGCGTGAAATGAATAAATTGGATAATAACCTGTTTTTGGCAAGTCGATACTGAATAGGTAAGCAATATCCATTTATTTTCGCTGCAGGCGTCGACTCCTACCGGAGGCCAACAGGATGTTGGTCACGAAGGCGTTGCCACATGATGTGGCGCTCTTAGCCTTTGTTCCTCTACCAGAGCAAAATGAGACTTCACAACGTCCGCCTAAGCGGCGGTGAAGGCTCATCGCTTACCCGGTGGAAAGCGTACGACTGCAGCGAAAATCCTAGCGGTCACCTAATAGGTCTTTTACGATGCATTATCCCTATACTCTGTCCCATAGAAAATGACATGCTCTATGAAACTTTCTAAACAAAAAAGCTATCTCCCATTCGATGTTGTTCGAATTGGGAAATAGCTTCATCTAAAATTATATATTAACGACGTTGACGATTTCTCAAGAACGTTGGAATGTCTAGTGCATCCTCTTGCGAATGGTTAGGCACTTGACGTTCTTGGCGTTCATGTTGTACTGGTTGTTGTATTTCTTCTTTACGTTGTTCACGGATTGGAGTAGTTGGAGCAGCTTGTTGTGTTCTGCTTCCTCCAAAGCCTGAAGATCTTGGTTGTTTTTGCATAATTAGTTCTTCATTGAAACCAGTTGCGATTACTGTTACAACAATTTCATCTTTCAAATTATCATTAATAACCGAACCGAAGATCATGTTCACTTCTTCATCCGAAGCAGATGCAACAATATCAGCAGCCTCTTGTACTTCGAACAAACTTAAATTAGAGCCACCAGTAATATTCATCAATACTCCAGTTGCACCGTCAATAGACGTTTCAAGAAGTGGACTGGAAATTGCTTTTTTCGCTGCTTCTGCTGCACGATTTTCACCGGAGGATATACCAATACCCATAAGTGCTGCGCCTTTATCAGACATAATCGTTTTAACATCGGCAAAGTCTAAGTTGATAAGTCCTGGAACGGCTATTAAATCAGAAATACCTTGTACCCCTTGACGTAATACATTATCTGCTTCTCTAAATGCTTCTAGCATCGGCGTATTTTTATCTACGATTTCCAATAAGCGATCATTTGGAATAACGATTAACGTATCCACCGCTTCTTTCATCATACCAATACCACCTACCGCTTGGGTAGAGCGTTTACGACCTTCAAAAGTAAATGGTCGCGTTACAACACCGACAGTTAATGCGCCTAAATCACGTGCAATTTGAGCGATTACAGGGGCAGCACCAGTACCAGTTCCTCCACCCATTCCAGCTGTGACGAATACCATGTCAGCGCCTTTTAATGCTTCCTCAATTAGTTCCTTGCTTTCTTCTGCTGCTTTTTTACCGACTTCTGGATTTGCACCTGCTCCTAATCCGCGAGTGAGCTTACCACCGATTTGTAATTTCACTTCAGCTTCTGACATTTTTAATGCTTGCGCATCTGTATTAACAGCGATGAAATCTACTCCTTGAACTCCATGTTCAATCATTCGATTTACTGCATTGTTACCGCCGCCACCTACTCCAATAACTTTAATAACGGCTAATTGATCTTCACTTGTTTCGAATTCTAACATGCTATTGCCTCCTATATTCTCTTGAGCTATGATAAAGGTTTGTTATTCAAAAAATTTGTCGAAAAATTTCTTCGCTTTTGACATTGCGCTCTGTTTGTTTTCATTTGTCGAATTTTGAACAGTTTGTTTTTGTTTTTTAGGACTTGAAACTGCTTCACTACTAGCCATTTGTGCTAATGCTTGGCTATTACCAATTTTACCATAGAAAAGATCTTCTTTATAGGCATATCTTATAAGACCAACAGCAGTCGTGTATTGTGGTTCACGTACCCCAATATAATCTGGTGTATACAATCTCACTCTTGTTTGTAGAATATGTCTGGCTAATTGAGCTATTCCATCCAATTTAGAAACGCCACCAGTTATAACGACACCACCAGGTAGATCTAGGAGACCCATTCTATAAAACTCTTCTAACACCAATTCAAATAATTCTTCTAGACGAACACCGATGATCTCTGCAATATAGCGCTGAGAATACTGCTCTTTCATATCTGCTCCAATTACTGGGACTTCAAACAGTTCATCATCAGAAGCATCATCATAAAAAGCATGTCCATACTTCAACTTAATCATTTCCGCTTGTTCCGTTGGTGTCTTTAATACAATCGATAAATCTTTTGTAATATGATCTCCACCTACAGGGATAACAGATGTATTAATCAAATGCCCTTCGTTGAAAATGGCAATTGTAGTAGAACCACCACCGATATCAATATAGGCAGTACCATGATTTTTTTCATCTTCTGTTAAAGCGAAATGCCCACCTGCAAGTGGTTGCAAATAAATCTCTCTAATTTGCAGACCAGCTCTTTCCACACATCGCAACACATTATGTAAAATTGTTTTCGATGTAGTCATCATAATACCGTCTAGTTCTAATCGAGTCCCGATCATCCCGCGAGGATCTTTTATTTCTTCTAGATGATCCACGATAAATTGCTTCGGTGTAATATTGATCAATTCTCTTTCAGGAGGGATAGACATTACTTGAGCAGACTCAATGACACGTTCTAAATCACCATCTGTAATTTCTCTATCTTCTCTATTAACGGCTACTACGCCTTTTACATTTTGTATATTTGCTAGATTCGCTGGAATTCCTAGAACGATTTCATGAATAGACATTCCAATCATTCTTTCCGCTTCGCTTATTGCTTTTTTAATAGACTGAACTGTTGCGTCTATATCAACAATGGTGCCTTTTCGAATACCATTTGATTTTACATTTCCTACACCTATTACATGCAGCGAGTCGTCATTCATTTCGCCGATTAATACTTTAATCGAAGACGACCCGATATCTAGTGATACGTACAATTCTGATTGATTCAACCCGTGGCACCTCCTATTTACTCTTTAACTATTATTCTAGTGTAAAAACCGCATAAAGTCTAAAACTTTATAAGGTAATAGATAAATATTCTAATTTTTCATACATATTACTTAAATATTTTTTCTTTCCGACCATTTTGTCAATATAATACGGCGTATAACTGCTATATTTTGGAACAACCGAACACCAAATGCAAAAATGGCGGCCAAATATAAATCTACCCCAAGATGAACCCCTAAAAACGCAAGAGCAGCTGCGAGTCCAATGTTGAAGAAAAATCCAGAAACAAAAACCTTATCGTCATATACATGTTGTAATTGTGCTCTAATTCCCCCAAAAAGCGTATCGAGCGCAGCTAATACAGCAATAGACAAATAACTTTCATATATTTCAGGAATTTGGATATCTGTTAAAAGACCAAGTGAAATCCCGAGTATTAAACCTAATAATGGCAACCACATACGTTACTCTCCTCCTGGATTCTCTTTTAAAAATTGATTATTGATCGTTTGGTCGTAACCAGAAATAGTAAGATTGTTTACCGGATTCCCGATTTCTAACGTTAGATTATCGATGTAAAAGTCGTCTCCAATAGCAGAAGCCGCTAATTGATTATACATTTTTTTAGCATCTTCGAATGATGATGTTCCAATTTTAATCGTAAAAGGTGCATTTCGTATCGCTAAATTATTGACGGTAGTTTTGCCATTCACATCTCTTATCGCGGACGAATAAATGATGCGTTTCCCGTCTATATCCACCACTTTTGCTTTAAACCGATTAATTTCATTGACCAACCGAATAAGTAATTCAGGAGAAATACCTTCGACAGCTTGTCCTACTGCGATACTTTCTAATGATGGCTTAACAGTAATTGTAATTCCCGGACCATTAAACTCCTCTAATCCGATATCTTTCTTCAATTGATTTACTGTATCGTTTAATGCGATTTCAGGACTTTCATTTCTCATGTTTTCGTATTTACCAATTGTTTGTTCTAGCATACGTACTTCCGATAACAATTCTGAATGTAATTCCGTTTCTCTAGCTAGTTCTTGACGAATAGCCCAAACGTCTCTTGTATCTCTCGTTTCTGGATTTTGTACCGTATTATATTGAACGGCTATCATAAAACCAACTATTAACAAAATGATTGTAAACCGAATATAGACGGCTTTTTTCATTATTCGGCCTCCTTTATTTTGTCAGCTTGTTTCATCCCGTAATGCTGGCATCGTTATTTTCCCTTTTTCCTCCACCGTCACGACAATATGATCACTTGTTAGCTGGTCTAAAACGCCTCCACCTAGTTGGACAGATGCAAGTAGGACAGCTGGATCTCCTACTGCTTCAATTATAAATGGTGCTGGGAATGCCTTCCCATCTATCGTTATAACAGGACCAGTACACCGGATAAACGAATTCGCTCGAAGTCTTTGTCCATTAATAGAAATTGCTTCTGCTCCTGAAATCTTCAATTCGTTCACTACTTTAAATACATGACTTTCATGAACAATATAATCATTGGGATTTTCTTGAGACGGGTTATACGCACCATCTTCTAATGAAACGGATATCCCCTTTCCTTGTGCCGGAATATCCCCCAATAATAACCTTAACTTTTCTGCTTCTTTTACAAATGTCTCTACACTTTCTTCACTACTTGCAAATGATTTTTCCAAGTCACGAATCACTTGCTGTTTTTCATTTATTTCTTCCGATAGTTCCTTATTTTTCTCTTTTTGTTCAATTAAATCTTCTCTATATTTGCTCTGTTCCACAAAACCTTGACTCATTATATTACTTTCAGATTCATTTTCTACAGCCATACTGTAGGAGTAGGCAAGTATAAAACCTAAAACTAAACTAACTAAGGATATAAGTATTCTACCTCGGGAAGGAATCTTAAGGTGTTTGCGGTTCTTCTTCAAGATCCATCACCTCTTCTTCTGTTTGTTCATTGTGTAACTCTTTAAATGGTTGGAAGAACGAGCCGACCTCTAGATCGATAATGCCTTTAACGTCGGGATCTAACTGCGATACGATGGATGGATAATAATTCATCTTTTCGGCAAATGACGGGATAATTGCTTTAATTTCATTGCCATCATTCATAAATACTTGTATGGAATAGGCATCATTTTCTGTTGGTGTGTATATGATTTGAGAAATAGTTAGCAATACTTCTGGTTGTAAGATGGCTAATTCTTTTATTAATCTTAAACGAACTTTTTCTTCTTTAAACCCTGAAAAAATTGGTCCTTCCAGTGGCAACACTTGTCCGTCTGTCTCAATCACTTTGGCATTTTCCAAAATGATCTGAAGCATTCCATCTTTTTCCTCGTATCCTATTTGTTTGTATTCCTCGACTTGAATATGTACTTCCGTCAACCAGTTGCGTTTTACTTCAGCAGATTTTACCCACTCATTTTGTTCTAATGTTTTTTCAATATTTTTTTCCTTAAATCCCCACATCGAATCGCCTAATTTTAATGCACTTTGTTCGATATACTTTTCTTTTGGAACGAGCAGCGCACCTTTGAGCTCTATTGCCTGTACTTGACTATAGGCAGATTGAAAGTAGAGAACGATTAAGAGTGTCGTGACAAAGAGAAAAAGTAGAATGGAAAACTTTTTGTTTGTCCTACGTCTCCTACGTTCTTTAAAAGTAGGTATGCGCTCTTCAATATCGATGATTTTTTCCATTCTACCGCCTCCCTTCGTTTCTTGATGTATTTGCCAAATTGAATATAATCCCAATAATAATCCAAGTCATAACAAGTGATGACCCACCATAGCTTATAAACGGCAAAGTAACACCCGTTACAGGAAGTAACCCTGTCACAACGCCCATATTTAAAAACGTTTGAACAGTTAACAACGAAGTGAATGCAATAATCATTAACTGCGCTTCTCTCGTTTTGGCTTTCGCAGCCATCATAAAGCTCGTCGTAAAAAAAATAAGAAATGCGCTGATAACGATTATACCGCCGATAAAACCTGTCTCTTCTAATAAAATAGAAAAGATAAAATCATTTTGTGGTTCGGGTAAATATAAAAACTTTTGTCTACTATTCCCATAACCAAAGCCAAACAAACCAGCTGGTCCTATCGCTAGTAACGATTGAATCGCTTGGAATCCCGAACCTAAAGGATCTTTCCAAGGGTCAAGAAAAGCTTGAATTCGAACAAGTCTATATGGTGCTGAAATGATCAATGCCACAAAGCCAATAACTCCAACAGCCCCTATTGCTAAAAAAAACTTGATCGACAAACCTGCAGCAAACAATAAAAAGAATACCGCTACAACTAACACAAACGCAGATCCAAAATCCGGTTGAAGCATGATCAAACTGATAGGCAATAAAAGCAAAAGGGCACTTTGAAAATAGATTATCTTTTTCGGCTTTTTCTCATTTGCCAAAGCACTTGCTAATACTCCTAAGACAGCAATTTTAGCAAGTTCCGCTGGTTGGAAATTCATAAAGCCTAGCGGAATCCAACTTTGTGAACCATTACGTACGACGCCTATTCCTGGGATTAATACCCCTATTAATAATACGACAGAAATTAAATATAAAACTTGCCAAAATGTAGGAATGCGGATAATGCTTTTATTTCGGATAAAAAAGGCTACCGCAATACCTACAATTAAATAAGCAGCTTGCTTCACAGCGAATGGCATTTGACCTTTATAATGTACCTCACTCCAGTAAGAACCTGCAGAATGTACAAATAAAATGCCAATAATCGATAAAAATAGGACGGAGGAAACGAATAGTACTTTACTTTTGTCTTCCGATTATTTCATCCTTTCGTTACTCTTTTAATGCCATCACTTTTTCGATAAATTCATCCCCACGCAACTCGAAGCTCGCGTATTGATCCCAGCTTGCGCATGCAGGTGACAATAATACGACATCCCCTGCCCCCGACGATTTGATCCCTTCTTCAATAGCTTCTACTAAATTATTCACTCGAATAACTGTCGGAATAGATTGTTCCTCTCCAAACTTTTGTAAACGCTCAGCTGTTTCTCCGTAGTGAACCAACGCTTTAACATGATGTAAATGAGGGATCAGTTCATCAAATGAGTGTCCCCTATCCACACCGCCAGCGATTAAAATAACTGGTTCTGAAAAGCCTTCTAGTGCACTTTTCGTTGCAAGTGCATTTGTTGCTTTCGAATCATTATAAAACTTCCGATTTTTCCACTCCCGAACAAATTGCGTTCGATGTTTTACGCCGTGAAAGGTAGAAAGAACTGCCATAATATCTTCCAAAGTACAATTCATTAATAGTGCTGTGGCAGTTGCTGCTAACACATTTTCTAAATTATGTTTTCCACGAAGCGCGATGGAAGATCGGTCAAATAACTTTTCGCCATTCCAATATACGAATTGTTCATCCGCGCTAATGCCATCATTCGTCTTCTTGCTCACATAAAACGGCACTTTAATCGCATTACTGTTTTCTGCGTAATCCAATACAAGCTGTTGTTCCCCGTTAAATATAAACCAGTCGGACGCATCTTGGTTTTTCGTTATATTAAATTTAGCATCCGTATATTCTTGGAAATCGGCATGATAATCTAAATGGGCTTCGTACAAATTCATCAAAATGGCAATTTTCGGCTTTAATTGTTCTGTCCCCATTAGTTGAAACGATGAAAGCTCCGTTACGATCGTATTTTCTTTTGTAGCATCCCTCGCTACGCTGCTAGCTACCGTTCCGATATTCCCAGCGATCAATGGGTGTTTATCGCCTTGTTTAAGTATTTCAAAAACAAGCGTAGTCGTTGTTGTTTTTCCATTTGATCCTGTAATACCAATCATCGGGGCATCACTTATGCGATACGCCAGCTCCACTTCCGTCCAAACGGGGATAGCTCTTTTTTTCGCTTCAGTAATTACGGGATTCGTGTAGGGAATACCAGGGTTCTTTACTATAAGACTGAATCCCTCGTCTAAAAGATCCTCGGGATGACTTCCGCATATAACCGTTAGCCCTTTAGAAAGTAAATACTGAGCATTTTCATTTTGATCAAAAGGTTTTGCGTCATTAACTGTGACGAAAGCTCCTAAATCATGCAAAATTTCAGCTGCTGCCGTACCACTTTTAGCCAAACCTAATACGAGTATTTTTTTATGATAGACAATTGGTAACTGTTTCACTTTACAAAACCTCCATCAATACAACAAACATAGCGGCAACAAAACCAACTGCCCAAAATACTGTAACAATTTTACGTTCACTCCAACCAACTAATTCAAAATGATGATGTATCGGGCTCATTTTAAAAATACGCTTTCCAGTCGTTTTAAAACTAATTACTTGTAAAATAACGGATAATGTCTCTACTACAAAAATAATCCCAACGATTACCAACATCAATTCCTGCTTCACTAAAATAGATACCATTGCAAGAGAACCACCTAATGCTAGTGAACCTGTATCTCCCATAAATACTTTTGCTGGGTTTTTGTTGAATAATAGAAATCCTAAAAGTGCACCAGCCACACTAAATGCGAAAATAGCTATATCCGTTTGTTCAAATGTAAGCGCAAGCACCGCAAATGTAACAAAAGCTACGGATGCGGTTCCAGATACTAAACCATCTAACCCATCCGACAGATTTACTGCGTTAGAAAATCCGACTAACCAGAAAATGAGGAATGCCACATAAAATTGGCCAAAAGATAGATCGATGTCCGTAAATGGAATAGCAAGTGTTGTATCAAAAGGACCTAATTTCAATAAGAAGTAGGCAACAATGGATATAACAATTTGACCGATCAATTTCTGAATCGATGTTAATCCAAGATTTCGTTTAAGTACGACTTTGATGAAGTCATCTAAAAATCCAATAGCCCCGAAACCAACTAAGATGATGAGCAAAACGATCGATTGTGTCGTTAACTTATCGAAGTAAAACGACAAACCTACCGTGGAGACGATGATGGAAGTGATAAAAATAAGTCCACCCATCGTCGGCGTTCCTGCTTTTTTTTGATGTGATTGAGGTCCTTCTTCTCTAATACTTTGACCAAACTTCATTTTCCTTAAATAAGGTATAACGATTGGTGCGAGAATGACCGATAATAGAAAACTAACAAAAAGTGTTATAATCGTTGCAGATAATGTCATGAATAAATCTCCTTAATTGCCATCAACTATAGCTGAATATTCCATAGTTATATATTTTTTTATGGTTATTTCGTGTATACATGTATCGTGCCATCAATAGGTATGAGCGTATCTTCTTTTGGTAGCTGGGTAAGTATTTCTTCTCCCTCACCATGCCAAACTATTGAAAATGGATACATATAGGACGTTACTTCTTTTTTCTTTATTCCTACTAAATTTGGAACGCGAACTTGTTCGACGTCACCCCATCTGTATTCTTTTTCTAATTGTTCACCGCTGTTTGTGATTTCCAACGTATCCTCGATTATTTGCCCGACAATCGGTGCTGCAATAGTAGACCCAAATACCGTAGAATTTTTGGGATTATCGATTGCAACGTATACAACGATTTCCGGATTATTGGCTGGTGCAAAACCGATGAAAGATACGATATATTCACCATCCATATATCTTCCATCTTTCACCTTTTGGGCAGTTCCTGTTTTTCCACCGATTCGCAAACCATCTCTATATGCATACCTTCCTGATCCTAACGCTACAACATGTTCTAGCGCATCTCGAACTTTTGCAGATGTTTCTTCACTAATAACTCGTGTTTTCATCTCAGGTTCTGTACTAGATAAAATGTCATTCGTTTCCCCGTCTAGTACATTTTTGACAATATACGGTTTATATAAATAACCACCATTTATGGCTGCAGAAACCGCCTGCACTTGTTGAATTGGTGTTACCGAAATCCCTTGACCAAATGATGTTGTCGCATGTTCCACAGGACCGTATCGATCTTTACTAAATAGAATGCCCGTTGATTCTCCAGCCATGCCCGATTCGGTCGATTTTCCAAAACCAAAGTTGCGAATATACTCTTGAAGCTTTTCAGGACCAACTCTTCTGCCCAGCTCGACAAAACCGGGGTTACAGGAGTCTTGCACGACTTCTAAGAAAGTTTCATCTCCATGTCCTTGTCTTTTCCAACAACGAAGTCTAGCACCTTCTACCATTACGTATCCTGGATCAAAAAAATGATCATTTTCCAAATCAACAACATTTTCTTCTAACGCAGCACTTAGTGTAATTATTTTAAATGTCGAGCCCGGTTCAAACGTCATCCAAACTGGTAAATTACGATTATAAATGGTAGAATCCACATCTTGATAATTAGCAGGATCAAAGTTTGGAGCAGAAGCGAGTGCAAGTATTTCTCCCGTGTTAGGGTTCATTGCTATACCGATAGCTTGAGTCGCATCATACTGCTTCATCGCCTGGGAAAGTTCCCTTTCCACTACTTGTTGGATGTTCATATCGATGGTTAACTGTACATGATTTCCTTTAACTCCACTTTTCCAACCATCATCTACATGCGGTAACGGAACACCCTTTGCATCCGTATACATTCGAATAGCGGAACCTTTTCCCATCAATACATCATCATATTGATATTCAATCCCCGCAAGTCCTTGTGTATCGTAACCAGTAAAACCTAGTAATCTAGAAAGCATCTCCCCATGTGGATAATCTCTTATGTAGTCGACACCTGCATACAAACCTTTAATATTCTTATCTTGTATTTCCATTGCTAGTTCAGTAGAAATKTTTTTTCCAGCTGGTGCAATTTTCACAATCGACTCTCTTTTGTTTATTTGTTCCAATAGCTTTTCGTTTTCCATTTCTATAAGTGGTGCGATTTGGTCTGCTACTTKCTCGGGGTTATCATTTTGAGATGGCATGTAAAATAATGTCGGAGCCAGCTTATTGCCTACGATTACTTCTCCGTTTCTATCCAAAATATTGCCGCGGAGCGATGAATAAGGAAGCTCTCGATCCCAACTCTCTTTTGCTTTCGATGTCAATTCATCAAATTGAAAAAATTGTAGCTGGATTAGTTTAGCTCCAACTAACACAAATAAAATAATTGTAATCAGCCAAATCATTCGTAGACGGATCATTTGTTTTATTTTAGAAATGCCATTTTCTCCTTTTACTCGTTTTAGATAAGATATGAGAAAATGGCAGCAACTATTCTATCCCTCTTTTACAACTCTACTAATCCTGTGGCAGTTCTTCCAGTAATTCTTCTTCCTCAGGAACCGCATTATTTGTTTCCTCGGGAGTCGCTAATTGGACAACGATAGGTGTTTCACTAGTTACTAGGGAACCTGCTGTCAAACTTTGCTCTGTGACAAATCCTTCTCCAATAATTTCTATTGGAAGATTCGCTAATGATTTATATAACATTAAATTCCGCTTAGACCAACCAGAAAAATTTGGTAAATATATGTCACCCTGTCCTTTAATAAACACAGTGCCACTAGAAATGATAGAAGTGCCAGCAGTCGGATATTGTTCCAATACGTTTTCCGCCTGCCCAATTATAACAGTTTTCAGTCCTTGTGACTCTAGCATACTTTGACTCTCTACAATATTTTGACCTACTACATTTGGCATTTCAATAGGCGTAGCAAGTTCCAGGTTTTCAGGTTGAACATTTAAGTATTTTAAACTTTTTTCTGTTACTGCATTAAATATATCTGCAACCGGTTGAGATCCAGCTTCCGTTAACTCTAGATGAGGTTTGTGAACAGTTACATACACGATTAGTTGTGGGTCTTCCACTGGTGCCATTCCTAAGAAGGAATATAAGAAAACTTCGCGACCCCAGTAATAACCTCCACCTGGTTTTGCAATTTGCGCGGTGCCGGTCTTTCCAGCCGTTGTATATTCATCTAACTTAAAACGTTTCGCGGTACCATATTCAGATGTAACCGTACTAGCTAAAATTTCCTTTACCTTTTCCGCTGTTTCCGCTGAAATAGGGGATTTTTTTTCAGTCGGCTTATGATTGCTTAATACTTTACCGGTATTTGGATCGACAATTTTATCGATTACGTATGGTTGCATCATTTTTCCGTTATTTGTTATGGCAGTCATCCCTTGAACCATTTGCATAGGTGTTACAGTTGTACCTTGACCGTAGGTAGTCGTTACTCTATTCATTGGATATGTGTCAAGAATTGTACCGGTAGCTTCGTTTGGAAGATCGATGCCCGTTTTTTCACCAAAACCAAAGCGATGAATATAGTCGATGAATGTCTCATCACCTATTCGGTTCAGGAGGTATGCCATGGATACGTTAGAGGATCGTTGGAAACCTTCCAAATAACTAATTTGGCCCCACCCGTATACATTGTGATCTCGAATCGTATCACCATATAATGTGTAAGAACCTGATTTAAAGGTAGCATTTGGTTCCCATACACCTTCTTCAATAGCCGCTGCTAAAGTGAAGATTTTCATCGTCGAACCAGGTTCAATTGTTTGTTCGGTTGCCTCATTTAACCAATTTGTCGACAGACCTTCCCTGGTATTGGGCTCAAATGTAGGTCTTTGGGACATTGCAAGAATTTCTCCTGTTTTGGCATTCGCTACAATAGCAGTCATTTTCTCTGGATTATATTTTTCTTCCGCGTTATTTAAGGCATCTTCTAAAAAGTTTTGAATCGTTTTATCAATGGTCAAATAAATATCTTGCCCATCCTGTGGTTCTGTTACATTTTTTTTAGCATTTGGCAATAAAAATCCTTTTGTATCCCCTTTAAACTCAACTTTACCTGGGGTTCCAGTTAACTCTTTATCGTATATATATTCGAGCCCCATTTTCCCTACCGTCTCTGCTTTTCCATCATCGTTCTCTTCCTTTAATGCAAACCCGATTAAATGCGAAGCAAATTGCCCGTTAGGATAAAGTCTTTTTAAATCTTGTACGAAAATGATACCAGGTAGTTTATGTGCTTTTATTTCATTCATTTCTTTATGACTAATATCCCTACCTGCTTTTCCAAACTCGACTTGATATCTTTCTTTTTCTATATTTTTGTTAAGTAGAGCAACTATTTCATCCTTTGTCATATCAATATATTCCGATAATACTTGAGCCGTTTTTTCTGGATCAATTACATGTCTAGGAGCTTTGATATCTTCAGTAGCTTTTGGGCTAATAACTGCAATCATCTTATAACTTAGTGTATCTTGGACAATCACTTCCCCATTCCTATCAATAATTTTCCCTCTACTCGCCTGCAAAACTTGTTCTCTATTATACTTTGATTCTGCTTTTGCTGATAACACTTGTCCTTCCGCAACACCGGTAGTTTGAATGAAAACAAATCTACCTAGCAATAGAAAAAAGAGCCCTCCATAAAATAAAAACATTAGAAAGGCTCCCCATTGAAAACGAAATTTCTTATTCATTGTCCTGGTACTACCTTCACGTTTTGCTCATTCAGTTTCAAACCGAGCTCTTCCGCCTTTTTCCAAATGCGATCATAGGTAGACAATTCGCTTACTTGYATGGACAAATCTGTATTTTCTTTTGAAGTAGTATCGATTTGTTTTTCAATTTGAGAAATGTCCGTAGTTGTAGAACGAACGGCGGTTTGCGTTTGGATTACCATTATAGCGAGTAACGTTACAACAGAAAGCAGGCAAATGAGTAATATTTTCTCGCCTTTTGATAAAAATTTATTATGTTTTTTAACCGGATTTTGTATTTGTGGTTGTTTTGGTAAAGAAGGACGACTTATGTATGTTTCTGATTGATGATTACGTAAAGCCATTTAGACACTTCCTTTTTCAATTAGTTTTTCCACAATTCTTAGCTTTGCTGAACGTGATCGGTTATTCACTTCTAGTTCTTCTGCTGAAGGCAATATCGGTTTTCTTGTTACTAGCTTTAACATGGGCTCCATTCCAGCTGGAATTACTGGCAAGTTTGGAGGTAAATCAGGTAATGACGATGCTTCTTTAAAAATTGTTTTTGTAAGTCTATCTTCGAGTGAATGGAAAGTAATAACACTAACTCTTCCGCCCACATTGATCAGTTGGATAGCATCCTCTAGAGAATCTTCCGCTGCTCCAAGTTCATCATTTACAGCTATACGGATTGCTTGAAAAATTCGTTTTGCCGGATGTCCACCTGTTCGTCTCGCTGCAGCTGGAATCCCCGCTTTTATTAATTCCACCAATTGGAAAGTGGTCTCGATTGGCGCTAGTTCTCTCGCTTGCTCAATTTTTCGAGCAATTTGTTTAGAGAACTTCTCTTCTCCGTAACGGAAAAAGATTTTCACTAACTTTTCATATGCCCAATCATTGACAACATGAAAGGCAGTTAACTCGCTCGTTTGATCCATACGCATATCTAATGGAGCATCATAGTTATAGCTAAAACCACGTTCTGGCGTATCTAGTTGTGGGGATGAAACCCCTAAGTCATATAAAATGCCATCCACTTTTTCAATCCCAATGTTAGCAAGCTCTGTTTTCAAATAACGAAAATTCGCATGTACAAAGGTTACTTGTTCTAGGTATGGGGCAAGCTTTACTTTTGCGTTTTCAATCGCTGTCATATCTTGATCGAAACAGATTAACTTACCTTGCTCATTTAATTGTTTTACTAAGTATTCGCTATGACCTGCCCCACCTAATGTGCAGTCCACGTAAATACCATCTGGACGAACAGCAAGTCCATCTACCGTTTCTTTTAATAATACTGTTGTGTGATGAAACAAGCCTTTTCCTCCTCTAAATATCGA
The DNA here is from genome assembly GCF_056396485.1 of Psychrobacillus sp. 05T411. Taxonomy (NCBI): domain Bacteria; kingdom Bacillati; phylum Bacillota; class Bacilli; order Caryophanales; family Bacillaceae; genus Psychrobacillus; species Psychrobacillus sp. 05T411. The sequence goes on from NZ_JBFTLO010000025.1 coordinate 24,355, forward strand.
AGCCGATCATATTTTCTGCAATGTCATTGAAAGAATCCTCAGATTCCTCAAAGTAATTTTCCCATGCATCTTTCGCCCAAATCTCCAGGCGGTTCGATACACCTAGTACGATACATTCCTTGTCCATCTTTGCATAACTGCGAAGATTACTTGGAATATTGATACGACCCGTTTTATCAATTTCAACTTCAGTAGCACCTGAAAAGAAAAAACGCGTGAATGCTCGTGCATCTTTTTTCGTGACAGGAAGTTCTTTCAATTTTTCTTCGAGTTTTCGCCATTCATCCATAGGATAACCAAATAAACAATTATCAAGACCACGTGTTAAAACAAAACAGTCTTCTAAGTGTTCACGAAATTTGGATGGTATTATTAACCGTCCCTTCGCATCAACGTTATGTTGATATTCGCCCATGAACATGCTACTCACCCCACTTTATGTCATTAACATACCACATCCCCCCACTTTCCTCCACCCATTTTTTAAAAAATGAGCATTAAATTTTTCAAAATGTGTAAATAGTACTTGTTGAGACAAAAACAGTGCAAAAAAGCTATATTTCTCCTCATACAAAAGCCCCCACATAAACTGTGGGGGCTAGCTTTTTTTTATAGATAGACTACATGATGTTTACCATTAAACTCATAAGGAACTTCTAAAAGCTCTTGGATAAAATCTGCTCCTACTTCATTTACTAATTGAAGTGGGGAATAAATTCTCTCTTGCAATCCCCCATTTGGAATTAATTCCATAATAATTCGATCATAGCGATGAATAGAAGCATCTAACTTACCTAGAAGCGTATCATCAATTGCGTGTTCGATATAGGTTAATTGATTTTCATGATAACGCAAGTTTTTCTGGACTAATGGACTTAGTTTTAGATTATCATCTTTTAAGAGTAGCTCTAACTTTTCATACTTAGCAGCAAGTTCCTGTCTTATCGTTTCGATTAACTCGGGAATTTGCTCATTTCGATTGCTGTTAATGTACTGAAGTTTCGCTTCTTCCACCGCTCCATCCCATACATCTTGTATCGTGAACGAAAGTTTTTCGAGTAATGTTTGCGTTTTTGTATTTACAACCGTCACACTTAATCTCGGCATAATGACTGGCATCTTCATCTGAAACAATTCAAATGCCGTTTTTAGTGTCCCCCAGTAAGCAATTTCTCCGGGTCCCCCGATAAAACTTAATACTGGAAATACCATTTCTTGCATAATTGGTCTCGTTACAACGTTGTTACTTAATCTCTCCGGATGATTAACTGCAATTTGAAGCAACTCTTCTTTTGTAAAAGAAAGCCCTTTTGCTTCGTGGATGAACTGACCATCTTGTCTTTCTAATAAATATCGTTCCCCAGATTCCACATAAAATAAATGGGCAGCTGAATCCTTTGTTTGAATAGGCGTACCAAATCCGGCTTTTTCAAATTCTGTTTCCTTTTCGAAAACAATTTCTGCAAGCTCCGAAGACTTCTCCACAAAGAGTTGAAAATATTCGCTTTCTAACTTTCGAAGCGGCTCGTAAGCAGCATCTATTAAAAGTAAACCTTCTTCTTGGAAGAAATCATTCATAAGTGCTGCGAAGAAATCGGAATAGGTATTATTATTTTCTAAGTGATACACTACTTTAGAAAAAAGTTCTTTTGTGTATAAGGTTTCCGGTAAACTTTGAAAAATTTCAGTCAAGTAATTTACCATTAACGGCTTATCAAATAATGTCTCTGAAGCCATTTTCTTTATTTTCGTGTTCTGCGGATATACGAATTTTTGAAGTTTTCTACTTCTTTCTATGTAAATATGGTTAATCTCGTCAATATCATGATCTTCTCCAGCAATCCAAAAAACAGGAATAACCGGCACTCCAAGTTTCTCCCTCTGCTGTTTAGCTAATGTAATAACCGATATCGCTTTATGGATAGAATACAAAGGCCCTGTTAATATACCGGCCTGCTGTCCACCAATTACGACGACTCCATTGTCTTTCAACTCTTCTAAATGTTCGTTGCTTTTTTCTGAAAGCCCAAACTTACGCATATACGTTGTTAATACTTCTACAAGTTCCATTCTTTTAGTTTTGCTAAAATTAGTTTCTTGTAGTCTTTTATTAAGTGCCTTTTGATTCCATTCATAATGAAAAAAAGAAGATAAACTAGCCGTATTCTCCAAATATTTCTTATAAAAAAGGCTCGTGAATGGTTGTGTATGTTGCTCTAATCGCACGATTTTTCCACCTCTAATTATCAATTTCATCTCGGCGTTTTTTTCGTAGCTTCACAAAAACAATATATTCGCCGTCGATTATTATCCTAATCCAACAAAGTTCTTTACATGCTACTGAATTAAGACAAATACTTGTATGAGTATATCATTACAGGAGAATGCGTGGAAAATTATTAGCCTATATAACCTAATACATATCGGATAACTCCGATTATCCAAAGAAGCGCATAAAATAGACATAGCAATATAAATAACAATCTCCAAATCTTTCGAAGTAGTGGACGAACTTCCATTTCTTTTTTTGTACGCCAATCAAGGAAGGTTAAGATTGTTGCTAATAGTAATGAACAAATGATTAAAATGAAGCCGATATTTTTAGAAAAAATAACCGAATAAACATGTGAAACAGAGAAAAATAATAGAAATGTCGTTACATCTGCAGCAATACCGATCGACTTTTTCCCTTTATGTAATAAGAATTTAGAAACGCTGAATACTAAAATAAATAGTGCGATAGGGTATAATAGCAAAAATGAAATAATCGTATTAAAGATGTCGTTCACCTACTTTATTCTTTTCAGCCAATAATAAATAAAATGTATGCAATATCGGCAATTTCTTATTTCTTTTAGTCGCTTCCTCTATAATTGCCCCAACAATAGTATCAAGTTCCATCAAACGGCCATTTTCATAGTCTTTTAACATGGAAGAATGATTATATTGCGTATTTGTGCATAGCGCGACTACTTCATCCCATGAAAATCGACCTCTCCACTCTTCAAATGCATTTAGCATTTCATCGTAAATAGTTTTAGTAATCGTTTTATAAGCTATATTTTGTACAACCGCGCCATTCGGAACATGTGCAATTGTAGTCAAAGGATTAATCAAACTATTTAACATAGCTTTTTTAAACAACACATCTTCTATTTTAGTGGACATTTCTAACGGAAAATGCGCATTAGGAGAAAGTAATAATTCCTCTATCCTTGCCCATTCTCCTTTCCAAATACCAATCGTCGTAACCCCTACTCCAAGATGTTGGACTGTATGTGTATCTTTTTTCGTTGCTCCATGTAAAACAGAACCAATCAAGATAGTGTCTTGTTTTAATGTAGTAGCAAACGCGAGGTGGAGTAACCCATTTTGTAAAAATAGCAACGGTATATGTTTTGGCAATGCATCTATTTCATCTTTTAAGGCTTGTAAATGATGATATTTCACCGCTACAATGATTAAATCCATTTCGTTTAGCTTGTCCATGCTATAAACAAGATTGCTAGGGATCAACTGCTTAGTTGTATTCCTTTTTTCTATGTAGAACTCATTTGATGTATTAGGATTTCGAACTAAAAATGTAATAGTATGCTTTGCTTCTGCTAAATAGGCACCAAATAACATTCCGATAGACCCGGCGCCTACAATTCCAATATTCATATGAATCACCTCAGGTTTTTAAAAAGGTCTACCGGTAATGGTAGACCTTTTTAAAAAGATTATACAGGAAGCACTGGGTGTTTTCGAGGTGCTTGTGCAATTTCTTTGTCTTCATAATAACGAAGACGATTGGAAAGCTCCTGGCGTAAATCACTCGGTGCAACAATTTCATCAATAATCATTTCAGAAGCTAACTTATAAATATCAATTTCTTCTTTATATTCTGCGTGCTTTTCTTGTACAAATTGCAGTCGTTCTTTCGGATCTTCTATTGCTTCAATTTTATTGGAATAAACAGCATTTACAGCTGCTTCTGGACCCATCACCGCAATTTGAGCCGTTGGAAGTGCAATACATACGTCTGGTTCAAAGGCTGGCCCAGCCATCGCATATAGTCCTGCCCCGTAAGCTTTACGGACAATGACCGAGATTTTTGGCACAGTTGCAGAACTCATCGCTGCGATGAGCTTGGCACCATGTCTTATAATCCCAGCTCGCTCCACTTTCGTTCCAATCATAAATCCTGGAACATCTGCTAAAAATACGAGTGGAATGGAAAAAGCATCGCAAAGTGAAATAAATTTTGCTGCTTTATCCGCCGAATCTACAAAAAGCACCCCACCTTTTGCTTTGGGCTGGTTCGCGATTATTCCTACCGCTTGACCTTCAATGCGAGCAAATCCTGTAATAAGTTCCGGTGCAAACAGTTTTTTCACATCAAAGAATGTACCTTCATCTATTATCGCATCAATTGCCTCATACATATCAAATGGCGCGTTTTGGTTTTCTGGAATAATTGCTTCTAAGGTTCTTCCTTCTTTGTTTGCTTTCGCTTCTACTTTTTCGGGCTTCTTCGTGAAGTTTGCCGGGAAAAAACTTAAATATCGTTTTGCTTCTTCAATTGCTTCTTCTTCAGAAGTGACAAGTACATCCCCTACTCCACTAACTGTGCAGTGCATTCGCGCACCGCCCATCTCCTCTAAAGTCACTTTTTCACCAATTACTTTTTCCGCCATACGAGGGGAGCCTAAATACATCGATGCATTTCCTTCGACCATAAAGACTACATCACAAAACGCTGGAATGTATGCCCCACCTGCTGCAGACGGACCAAATAATAAACAAATTTGTGGGATGAAACCCGAAAGTCTTACTTGGTTGTGGAATATTTTACCGGCACCTCTGCGGTTTGGAAACATAGCTAGTTGATCAGTAATTCGAGCACCAGCGGAATCTACTAAATATAATAATGGCACTCTATTTTTTTCTGCTATTTCTTGTATACGTATAATTTTTTCCACCGTGCGGAATCCCCATGAACCTGCTTTCACGGTAGAATCATTTGCCATAACACAAACTGTTTGTCCATTTACTTTACCAGTCGCTGTGACAACACCATCTGCCGGTAAATCTCCTGCTTCTACATTTGCAAATCGACCATCTTCTGCATACTCACCGTTATCGAAAAGTAGTTTTAGGCGATCCCGTACAAATAATTTATTTTGTTGTTTCATTTTTTCATGATATTTTTCGTGACCACCTGCATGAATCGATGCTATTTTTTCTTCTAATCGTTCATTATACCCTTTTACTTCTCCCATTTTGTAAATCCCCCTTATTAGAAAAGCGCAAGCGCTAGTTTATTCAAACGTAATTAGAACGTCTCCTTCGTTAACAAAATCGCCTTCATTTGCATTGATAGTTGCTACTTTACCAACCACTTCTGCTTCGATAGGAATTTCCATTTTCATTGACTCTAGTACCATTACAACTTGTCCAACAGAAACTTCCTCTCCAACTGCTACGTTTACTGTAAATACCGTTCCTGCCATTGTTGATGCTAAATTTTTCATTTTGATATTTCCTCCCTTTGCTGTTCCTACCATTCCCCTTTTAGGGACACTCGCGTATATTCCATTTTTCGAAGCTTACTGTTTGTAAGAATTCATTGAAAAGTGGAATATTTGTTTTACACCTTCTATTTTAGCAGAAGAAAATACTTTTTGTGCGTTCTTTATTACTACTCTTCTATTTTCTGCATTAAAAAAAGCCTCTAATGGAAGAGACTTCTTAGTTACTGCCGTTCTAAATGCGTAATTCCTTGTTTGGCCCAATTTAATAATTGCTCGTAATCTTTTTTCAATAAATTATAAGCGCTAGAGATTTCATCATATGACTGTTTCATCTCATCATAACTTTCCATCGCTAACTGTAAATGATTTTGTAAAGTGGAAGAGTCTGCCACATCTCTTATTACATGTTCTTTCGATGAAGTTTCTTTTTTAAATATTTGAGGGCGTAGGTTTTTATTCCACCTGAATGCGCAAGCTTGTTTGGAGCGACCTAACAAAATGCTTGCTTCTTCAAATCCAGAAATTTGCGTGAGGCCTTGCTCTATTTTCTTTAAGACTATTTCTTTTAAAAGATTGTCTTCTTCCGCACTCCAACTATCTTTTCTAATTTTAACATTCATGTTTTTCACCCTTTGCTTTTTTACTAATATATGCAAAGTGGGTACAAATAGACTCTAAAAACGGTTATCTTTTTAAAAAAGCATCAACCGCTTCATGATGGGCATCCTGTTCCCAAAGAACCGAACAAGTCGATACTTCCGCCATAATCCGTTCATATAATTGGGTGTTTTCCCATTTTTGAATAACTTGTTTTTTGTATGCTTTTAAAACAGAAGCATGTGGGACACTCATTTTCTCGATAAACTTTCCTAAAGCACCATATTTATCACCCTCAAAAACTTCAGTTGCCCAACCGATAGATAGAAGATAGTCAGAAGTATATGGCACGGCTTCTGTTAGCATTTGCAACGCATGATCATGCCTCATCCCTTTTTCCAATAAATATGAGCCTCCGCCCCAACCAGAAGTAATTCCCAATTTCCCCTGAATAAATCCACATTTTGCTTCTTTTTTCACTAAACGAAAATCACATAATGTAGCGATTTCACAACCTCCACCTACAGCAGTCCCGTTTAACAAAGCAATTGTCGGAATATCTAATGTGGCAACTTCATATAAAACTTGCGCTGTTTCACTTAACATTACATAGGCTTCTCGCTCTGTTTTGAGCCTATGAAAAACGGAGAGATCTCCGCCTGAACAAAAAGTTTTTTCACCCACTCCTGTTATAACCGCTAGTTTAATGGAATTATCTGTTTTCACTTTTTGTATTAATTGTTTAAAACCTTCTACGACTTCCCCGTTAATCGCATTATGGATTGCAGGTCTGTTTATTTCAAAGATAATAATTTCGTCTCTTTTTTCAATTGTATATGCCATATCCATTCCCCTTTGCAATTTTCTATATCAAGGGTACCATACCAATTGATGAACAAGAAGTATGATTAGGAGAGAATCCAGTAAATGGATTAGGGCAACCATTCGGTCATCGATAGCAACCAATTCATAAAATAACAAGTTGACTCGGGGCGATACGACCAGGAATTGGACGCATTATTTACAAACATTGCGCGAAGACTAAAGGTCACTCTACGACGCATTGCCCCAATATAAAGACAGACCTTCTGCTGTTGATTGAAAGCTATCTACATACAATAATTTTATAAAACAAAAAACTACCAAAGAGCCATGGTCTCTTTGGTAGTCTTTTATGGAACAAATACTGAATTATTTGCTCACTACTTCTTTCCCTTTGTATTGACCGCATGATTTACAAATACGGTGAGCCAATTTCATTTCACCACAATTTGAACAAGCAACCATACCAGGTACGGATAATTTAAAATGTGTACGACGTTTTCTTTTTACAGTTTTAGAAGTTCTTCTAGCTGGTACTGCCATTGGTGGCACCTCCTTACAGATCTATTATTCGTCTGTTTGATCAAAATACTTAGCTAAATCAGCTAGTCTTGGATCCAATTTTGGTTGTTCATCTTCTTGCATATCGTTCAGATCTTCATCAGTTGTATAACTCCAACCATTCCCACCTTCATGTTTAACGTGGTCTGCACCTTCTTTAAACACTTGCAATGGAATTTCTAGAATAATTAACTCTTCTAGAATTGGGTCTACATGAATGACATCTCCTTCTACAACATGAAAATTATCATAGTTTTGAGCAGAAGCAGCTGCAGTCTCAGACCAGTTGAAAATTTCATCAGATTGAATCTCAAATGGATATTCTACATCTTCCCAAGTGCGAGCACAAGGTAATATTAGAGTTCCTGAAAGCTGAAAATGACAAGTCATTTGCGCTGCACCAAACGTGCAATGCCCTGTTACATGAACGGGTGAAATATTTCGAACGTCCGGGTTTAGTTCCTTCACTTTTTCAAGTGTAACGAACTCATCAAACGGCATCCCGTTTTCACGATATTTTGCTAGTTGACTAATTGCCCATTTCATACGATTATCACCTCAAGACAACAAAGTTGATTATATAATGACTGAATTTAGATGTCAAGATAATTTCTTGTCACTACAATATAATAACACTATAATTTGATTATGGAAAGGATTTGATTGGAATATGAAAGCTACTGGAATTGTTGTGGAATATAATCCATTTCATAATGGCCATCTACATCATTTACAGCAGTCACGACTGAAAACAAATAGTGACGTGATGATTGCTGTAATGTCTGGTAATTTCCTACAGCGTGGTGAACCGGCGCTTGTAGATAAATGGACACGAACGAAAATGGCTCTTTCTGCTGGTGTTGACTTAGTAATTGAGCTACCTTACGCATTTGCAACTGCTCAGGCTAGCGATTTTGCAAAAGGAGCGATTTTTTTATTAGATGCCTTAAAATGTACGTCATTTTGTTTTGGGAGCGAGGAGGGCTCTTTAAAGGCGTTTGAGCATACCTATGATTTATTAACCGAAAATACAACTGCTTATAATTCAGCTATTTCTACACTCATGAAAAAGGGAATTAGTTACCCAAAAGCGTTAAACGAAGCTTATCAAATTGTTTCTAGAGATGTGACTGTGCCATTAGTTGACCTGTCGAAGCCAAATAATATTTTAGGCTATCACTATATAGAGGCGGCTAAAACATTACATATGGAAATTCAACCCCAGACAATCCAACGTGTAGTCGCAAATTATCACGACTCAGCCAAAGCTTCGGAAACTATTGCAAGTGCAACCGGAATACGAAAACTATTGTTTGACAATGAGGAATTAGGCGCTGTGCAAACCTATATGCCAATAACTAGTGTAGAGGCATTATATGAATGGCAAAGCATAGCCAAATCTTTTGGAAATTGGGATCAATTTTATCCTTTACTTCGATTTATTATTTTACGTCATACGAAAGAAACATTGGCGCAGTTTGCAGAAGTGACAGAAGGTATGGAAAATGCTATTTGGAATGCAGCGACCACTAGTATTACTTTCCAATCTTTTATGGAGAAGATAAAATCGAAGCGATTTACATGGACTAGAATTCAGCGAATGTTAACGCATATTTTTAATGAATTTACATGGAAACAATTGAAAGAGACCAAGTTACCGACTTATATTCGCCCATTGGGGATGAACGAAAGAGGACAGGCCTATTTACAATCGATAAAAAAAGACTTGCAGCTTCCACTTGTAAGTAGAGTAGCCGCAAGTAAAGAAAATAGATTACTTCAGTTAGATATAAAAGCAGCCAATTTATATTATCTCGGTTTACAAAGTTCGTTTGGGCAACAAATGGTTGGGAGCGACTTCCGTATTGCTCCGATTCGAATATAATACCTTATTTTGGCTCTAGTTTATCTAAATATGCTAGCGCATCGTCAATTGTTTTTACAGGTACAATTTTCATTTTTGTGCCTATTTTTTTTGCCGATTTTAGTGCTTCTTCATAATTGGATGTAAGATCCGGGTTTTTCTCTAAAATTGCAGGATCAATCTCATCGTCAGGAGCGAACATGATTTCCATTCCCTCTCGATCTGCCGCAATTACTTTTAAGTCAATTCCTCCGATACGTCCGACCGTTCCGTCTGGAAGCATCTCCCCAGTACCAGCTATATTATGCCCTTTGGTAATATCTTCTAGAAGTAATTGATTTAATATTTGAAGTGTAAACATGAGTCCAGCAGAAGGACCTCCAATATCTTCCGTGTTCATATGGACAATGGGGGTAGTTTCAACGATTTTATCTTCTTTATAGGAAATACCAATACCGGGTTTATCCAGAACGCCAGGAACCACTTTAAGTGTGACCTCTTTTATTAGCTCTTTACCCTCTCGATCGACTAGTAGTTGGATCGTGTCTCCTTCTTGTTTGTCCGTTAAATATGTTTGAATGGAGCTTTCGGTTAAATCCTTTATATTATCTATTTCTAAAATTTTATCACCAGCTTCTAACACATTGTCAGCCGCGCTGCCGTCCACTACATTAAAAATAAATATTCCGTTATTTGTTATCGTATAAGGCTTACCCGCTCGATTATATGCAACCGTAATAGCATTAAATTGAGAATCAGACATAAGCTTTAATTGACGGACATTATATTCTTTATCGTCTTCATCTTCTTGGCGAATTTGATTGGCTTTATATATTTTTTGATTATCCACTAGTTTAGCGTATGCATATGTAAGTGGTGTCGCCTTTGCAAGCGCAATCGTGAGTAGACTCATTGTTCCAACGTCATCCTCATCTCCACCCTCCACTTCGACAAATGGAGAAAGCTCATAGGCACCTCCTGGTTTGGAAATATAGGATTCCATTGGATAAAAGGCAAGTACCAGCGCAATCGCAAATACGAAAAGAAGGATTACAGAATTTCTCTTCTTCATAAGTTCTCCCTCTCTTTCTTAACTATATATGAGTATTAGTTTATCACTTCCATTTTTTTCTGACAAAACAATTGAAAAATAAAGGATGAATTTATGCATATTATAATCACGATCGGAAGCTGGGCATTAATCATATTATTATTTCTACAACCTGGTACGGCCCATAGGGGTGCCGTGGAAGGGATGCGTATTTTTACGACGTCATTACTTCCTTATTTGTTGCCTTATTTAGTTATTACGCAAATGTTTATAAGGTCGCAAAATACTTTTTTACATACAACGAATAAGTTTAAATTGTATATGAATGTGTACATATTAAGCGCGATTGGAGGATTTCCAAGTGGAGCTGCGGTGATTTCTTCGTTGAAGGAGATGGGCACTTTAAACGAACGAAATGCGAGTTGGTTATTAGGGATTTGTCATGCACCGAGCCCAATGTTTGTGATCGGATTTGTTGGAATAGAAATTTTTCATGCAGAGTTTGCAGGCTTGAAATTGTTAATCATTATACATCTACTCAATTTACTATTTCTTTTAGTATTCATCTTTTTTTCGCAACCTATACAACAGAATGATTACAAACCATCAATTGCCGTTTCTCCGTTCCAGGAAAGCATAAAAGAAACCTCGCAAATATTATTGCTAATAGGTACTACGGTAATTTTTTTCACAACGGTGAGTATTATCGTTTTTGAATCTGTAAAAGAAGTGCTGCCATCCATTTCACCGTTATTATTAGTATTTGTCGCATCTTTTTTTGAAATGACTGGCGGAATTAGTTTAGCGGGGGAAATACTTGCTGGCAAAGCAATTCTTCCATTTATTGTAGCAATCATTATTGCTTTTAGCGGTATTAGTATTCACATGCAAATCATTGTGCTTGCTCAGAAAGCCAGAATACCTATCAAACGCTATATTCTATTTCGCTTCCTGCATATGCTCATCATCCCTTTATTTTTTATATTCTAAACTACTAGTATGACAGAATTGTTACAGGTGCCAGGCACCCGTAACAATTCTGTCATAAAAAAACCTTGCCGAGATGGCAAGGTTATGATTTTTTAAATTTTTGTCGTAGGGCAGCTTCTACTTGTGGAGGTACTAATTCTTCAATTTTCCCTCCATACTTGGCTACTTCTTTGACAATGCTAGAGCTCAAAAAAGAATATTGGTTTTTTGTCATGATGAAAAAGGTTTCGATTTCATCGTTTAATACGCGGTTCATCGATGTAATTTGCATTTCATATTCGAAATCGGAAACCGCTCGCAGACCTCGAATAATGGCGCTTGCATTTACACCTTCTGCATAGTCCATCAATAACTCAGAATATGTATCCACTTTCACATTGGAAAGATGACTCGTTGCCTCTTTGATCAGTTCCATTCTTTCTTCAACTGAAAAAAGAGGGTTTTTGGAAGAGTTGTTTAAGACAACCACATTAACTTGTCCAAAAACAGCCGCTCCTCTATTAATAATATCTAAATGTCCGTTCGTAATTGGATCGAAACTTCCTGGTACTACTGCAATTTTAACCAATTTAATACCCCTCTTCTTCTAAACGTCTACGATAAATAGAAATAATAGTACCACCGTATGTTTCTCGTCTAGCTAGAGTAAAAGCACCAAAATCAGTTGCCAAGTTTACCGTTTTATCATGTTCGCACACGATAATCCCTGTATCGCTCATACATCCAACTTCTACAATCTTTTCAGCTAAATTATAAAATGCAGTTTTATTATACGGTGGATCTACAAATAACAGCTCGATTTTTAACTCTCTTTTTTCAAACGCTTTTACCGCCCTAGATGCATCAATCTTGTATATTTCGCTCGAATCTTCTAAACGACATTTTTTTAAATTTTCGTTGATCGTTTGAATCGCTTTCTGATCTTTTTCGATAAATATACATAAATCGATCCCTCTACTTAATGATTCAATACCTAAGTTCCCGCTACCTGCAAATAAATCTACTGCAATCCCTCCATCAAAATAGGGACCGATTATGTTAAAAATAGATTCTTTTACTTTATCTGTCGTAGGTCGTGTATTCGTTCCAGGTACCGCTTTTAACGGCACCCCTTTGTTGACTCCTGATATTACTCTCATGTTAAGACTCCTAATGTTAAAGTGGTGGGGATTCCGTAATATTTATTCGATCTTCTTCTTTATCTAAATTCAATAAAAACAATCGAATCATCCACGCTTCTTCTATATAAAATTCTGCTCCAATTCGCTCGAACGGTTCTGACATTGCGTCATATCGTTTCTCATTCAATACATAAAAAGGTTCCTGTATGGGAAAACGAAATGCTCTGGAATCATTTTGTACGTATAACCCTTTATCTGTATAATTTAAAGTATAATCTAATTCAGTAAGCAACGGTTTAGCTGCATATAAAACTTTTCCATCTTTCATTAATAATTTCATCTCTTCTAATAGCACCCCATTTACATACAAAGGACGCTCATCTTCCAAGAGTAACGGAAACTGTTCCGATTCAGTTTGTTCATTCATTTGAAAGAATGAAGTTTTCAAATCGATTACTTCTGACAATAGCTTATCTAATCCTTTAGCATTTAATGGACGATTTTTTGTCAACATTGCTTTCCATTCAATAAGCTGACTTGTTGTCATATAATCACGAACTGTTTCATACATCCAGTTTGATTTTTCATTTCCAATCGGACGCTCCATCAAAAAACTACTAATTACTTCAGAAATCGATGGGTTTTCTCCGTTTAACTCATATTGTGATTGAACACTTTTTACGATTAAATCACGTTCAATTGAGTCAATATCTTTGCCTAATATAAATGCTATTCGGGATGACTTAATATTATTTTTATTTTCAGTGAAAAGCAAGGTCATATGCGTACTATTTGGAATATTCAAGTTATCTAATCGTGCACGCAGTTCTTCCGAAAGATCTTCAGTTGAATGAACAGTAAAATAATCGTTTTCATATTTCACTGGAATTATTTCTTGTTGCCAATATAAATCGGTAATATTTCCAACTCCATATGAAAGGGTATAATCGATTAGATCTAGCGATGTGGTGCCAATTACCGGCAATCCGCTAACCCACATCCCTCCTCTTTTCAACTCATCTGTCACATGAAGCGTTGTATAAGAAACTCCACCTTTTTCAATTTTCGCTAAAAAACCAGTTAATAGTTTTCCATCCATTAATCCATCAGCTAACGGAATTTCATACGAGATGCTCTGCTCGGGTGACTCCCCCTCATCGAACGATATTAAATCATCCGATAATCGATTACAGCTATCACTCGTACTTAAATTACAGCTTCTATTTTCACTTGAGATCGGCCATGAAATAGTCAATTGTTTTTGTGGCAAATGACGGAAATGTTGCTTTACAATCACTCTGTCGCTTTTAAATGACAGTTCGACTTCTTGTTCATAATAAAAAGATTGCGCTTCTTCTTCCAAACTAGAGGAGTAAACATGGTATTGAAATAAAAGCAATACACTATTTACAACGACAAGCGACATCGTTAAAAAACTTATAACAAATTTCATAGAATTTCCCTCCAACAAAGTGGTAAGATGGACTGGAAAGGAAGTGATACCATTGATTCAACGTTTTATAGAACTAGGTGAAGGCTATGGAGATGTATTTGAGCTTTGTGAACTTACTCGCTTAAATAAAGATCGTTTACACCATGCATTTATATTCACGTCTAAAAAAGAAGAGAAAGAGTACTTTTCCATTGCAGTTGCTTTAAAACCAATTAATAAGGCTAATTTTTTCCCAATATATATATGTCGAGAAGGAATACAAAAAACAGGACTGGTACCTAAAAGACTTTCTGTTTTTAAGGAGACGCTAGAAACGCTACAAATCAAGCCAATCCAAATTGATATGAAACATTCATCCACTTTTGTAGACACAAATTTATTTTATCAATATGTGATCGGCGTTTTACGGTTAAATAATTTAATACCACCGTTACAGTAGTTCTAGATTACATTACAAACCAATCTTATAATCGTATTCTTTCGCTTTATCTGGTTTACTATTTTCAAATTCTGTTTTTAAAAATGGGCGATACGATTCTAGTATTTCTTTCACAAACGGAAGTTTATTCATCTTCTGTTTGGCAATTTCAATTTGATCTTGATCACAATATAAGACGACATATTTCAATTTTTTAGATATATAGTGGACATGGCCATATTTTCTTAATGATTTGGCTTGTTTTAAATGATGCACATAGACAATTAATCCTTGTCTTTCTGTCATACTTTTTCCCCTCATTTCTTCCTCTTTAGGATAACATAACCGGGAAAATGATAGCAACAACAACTAGCTGACAGTTGTATGTCCAAAAGTTATAATTAGAAAAGTTAATAGTTAAAAAGGAGGTTAAATTGAATAATGGGTAAAAAAACAAATGTTGCGTTCGCTATAGCTGCGGCTGCAGGAGCAGCTTGGGCAAGCACAAAAGCTATTTCTAAACCACAAATTCGTACTCCAAAAGAAGCGCTTGAATACGAGCAGCCAATCATCCTTGCACATCGAGGGGGAGCGGCACTTGCTCCAGAATGTTCGCTTGCCGCTTTTGAAAATGCAGCAAAATTAGGTGTACACGGATTTGAAATAGATATACGATTAACAAAAGATGAAGAAATTATCGTTTTTCACGATGAATACCTAGACAGAGTGACAAATTTAAGTGGTAAAGTGGCAGATTACACATTCGCACAATTAAAAGAAGCCGATCTTGGCTACCACTTTGCCAATTTAGAAGGTTCTAAAATCTATAGGGGGTGTGGTGAACATATTATCACATTAGGTGAACTTCTCGATACATACCCCCAAATGCTTATCAATTTGGATATTAAAGATGCTCCGCAAACATATGAAGGTAGTTTAATGCCTTCCAAGCTTTGGAGACTTTTAGAAGAAAGACAAGCTTATAAGCGTGTTGTAGTTACTAGTTTTTACGATGAGCAAATAGATCGTTTTAACCTGTATGCACAAAATACAGTTGCCTTAGGTGCTGGGGAAAAGGAAGTAAAGAAGGCATATACTGCATACACAAGCCAATTTAAACATTTATATCATCCAAAGGCAGATGTGTTTCAAATTCCATTGAAATCCGGTGTATTTCCACTTGATAGTGTAGGGTTTATCAAGTTCATCACTTCTTTGAATATTCCTGTTCACTATTGGACTATCGATGATCCGGTAATGATGAAGAAATTAATCCAGAACGGTGCTAAAGGAATTGTCACCGATCGACCCGACCTAGCAATCGAAGCATTAAAACTAGACTAAAAAGGATGTGTGCAAGTAAATGCACACATCCTTCGTATTTCTTATGCAGAACACGAGCAAGCTCCACCGGTGCCACAACCACTTCCGCAGCTTGAGCCGCCGGATGAAAAAAATGGGTTGCTGACAGGAACTTTCACACCTTCTGAAACAGATTTACCGATTAGCAAGCTCACTTCATCTAAAAGATCTTGCAATTCATTTTCGGCAACCTTTAATGTTGCAACTTCATCTACCATATCCAGCTTTCGTTTAGTTACGCGAATATCTTTCATAACTTTCGAATAGTCAGGATGGTATTTTCCGAATCGTTGGACCTCTTCATATTGATCTTTTAGTTTTGTGAAATGATTAATTTCACGTACTAGATTCGAATTTGTATATACAGCACGATGTGCATTTAAATATTGATAAAATTGTTCAGAGGAAAGTACCATTGTACATAGTAGATCTGATTGGTCCATTATAGTGGCCCATTCATTGGTCATTATCATTTATAAAACCTCCAATCTCTGTATATCATAACAGAAATGGAGAAACAAATGCTAAATTATTAACTTACTGTGAGGAGAAAAAATAATGAATGAATTACAATTTTTGCTTAACCAAGTAACTGAAAACGCATCAGAAACGGATATGAATCTTCTAAAAGATTTTCTAATAGGGTTACAAAAAAAACAACACACGGATAACACTACTTATTTAAATGCCCTTCTACAGATGGACATACAATTTGAGCAAGATACATGTATGGTCACTTTTCCAATTACACCACTTTCCTATAACACTTTTGATAATCCACACGGGGGGATAATCGCAACTCTTATGGATAATGCCATGGGATATCTTGTGAACAAAGATTTACAACCAGAAGGAAAAGGCGCTGTAACGACGAATATGAATATCCATTATGTGAAAGCAGCTACGGAAAAATCATTGATCGCTACAGCGTCATATATACATAGAGGTCGCCAAACACTCGTGCTCGAATGTGTAGTCACACAACCAAACGGTAAAAGAATTGCTCATGCCACTGGATCATTTTTTGTTATAAATCCACCAACTTCTTCAAAATAATTACATACTACTTGATGATCAGAAAAAGGGACTATACTACCTTGAGCAATCTGTTCTTGCTCATGTCCCTTTCCTGCTATTAAAATGACATCCCCTTCTTGGGCAGTTTGTAATGCTAACTTGATCGCTTTTTTACGGTCAGGTTCAATCATTACTTTACTAGGGTCCACTCCGCTTACAATATCGGCAATAATGTCTTCCGGGCGTTCATTTCTTGGATTATCGGAAGTGATAATTGCTTTTGTCGCATATTTAGTCGCAACTTCTCCCATGCCTTTTCTTTTTTGTCTGTCTCGATTTCCCCCGCAACCAAAAACAACATAAATATCCTTTTTTGCATACGATGTAATGGTAGATAAACAAGCCTCTAAGGCATCAGGTGTATGTGCATAGTCAATTAGCACTTCCACTCCTATACTATTATGGATTTGCTCTAACCTTCCTTTAGGTAGCGTAAGAGCTTTTATTTCTCCAAACGGAATCTCAAGTGCTGTTAAACAGGCTATCGCTGCAGCTATGTTCATACCATTATAATAACCACTGTTCTTCATCTTTAAGTGCACTTCTTTATCTCTTACCCAAAACTTATAATGGACCATTTCGTTTGAATAATCGACGTTTTGATAAATAACGTCATTTGTATATTTTTCACCAAAACGGATAACTGGTAGTATCGTTTTTTCTGCAATGGATTGACACCACTCATCATCATCATTAATAACTAATTGTTTAGATATCGTTGCAAGGAGCTCTTTTGATTTCTTATATGGAACCATTCCCCCATGGAATTCTAGGTGATCCTTTCCTATATTCAAAAATACACCTAAATCGATTGGATACATTCCTAATCGATTGTCCAATAATCCTTGGGAAGAAGCTTCCAATACAATGTATTCCACCTTCTGTTCAAAACAGTATTTTACTACTTGCATGAAATCATAAAAAGGCAATGTTGTATTACTTCTAAAGCGTTGTTCTAATTTCTTACCATTTATAAAAACGCCAAGTGTACCAATAACGCACACTGTTTTTTGATGTTGCATCAATAATTGCCCAACAAAAGACGCTACGGTAGTTTTTCCATTCGTGCCAGTGATTCCAATTGTTTTTATTTGTTTCCCGTACAATTCATACGTCATATAGGAAATTCTCTCTTTTAACAAATGCATATCCGTCGGTAAAATAATTTGCGGAACACTGCAGTCTTGGATAAAATAATCGTTGAGTATTGCTGTCGCTCCGTTTTGTATTGCTTCTTCTATAAAAACTCTATTACCCGTTTCGGAAACGAACACATCCCCTTCTTTTATTTGCTTGGAATGATCAATAAATCTGTTTATCTTAAAGTCCTTCAAGTCTCCTGTAATCTTGTAGTCTAAACAATCCAATAGTTCTTTTAAAGGAAAAATAGTAACACACTCCCTACACCATTCTTGTGAGTTCGCATAAAGTAAAATGAATTCCTTGTATCGTATGAACGGAGTGTTTGAAATGTCACGAGTAGAGTGGTTGAAAATATGATAGTGCAAAAATTTGGTGGAATTGCAATGCAGGATCATCAGAACAGAAAATTGGTTATGGCAAGGATTAAAAAAGCAATAACTGTACATCAACAAGTATTGGTAGTTGTTTCAGCAATGGGAAGAAGTGGTCAGCACTACGCAACGGATACATTATTAGATTTAGTACCAAATGCTGTAAATAGTGTTGAAACGGATTTACTTTCGGCATGTGGTGAACTAATATCTGCATCTGTACTTTGCGCAGAATTAAAAAAAGAAGGAATTGTAGCAACTCTTTTATACGGAAAAAGTGCGGGAATTATTACAAATGATGCTTACGGGGATGCTCAAATAGAGAAAGTAGATACAACATCCATAGCTGCCGCCTTCCAAGATTTCCATTGTATTGTCGTACCAGGTTTTCAAGGAGTTGCAGAAGATACGCAAACTTTCACCACTCTTGGCAGAGGTGGAAGTGATTTAACTGCAGTCGTTTATGGACATTATTTAAATGCTGATGTCGTGGAATTTTATAAAAACGTTCCAGGTGTGATGACTTCTGATCCTTTTAGAAGTAAAAACGTCGAATTAATCACTTCAATGACTTATGAAGAATTACAACATAAAATAAATGGACCAGTAGAAGTCATACAAAAAAGAGCAGCCAAATTTGCTGCTCTCCATCATGTTCCTTTGCATATCCGCTCCCTATATGAAGATAAAGAAGGGACATTCGTTTTTAAGTAATTCGTGTTTCAAATCTGTAAATTAATTAGTTTTTTACCATAATAATTTAACAATAAAATCGATGAAGCGCCTGTCTTTGACCAGATTTAGCAAATGGGATTGGCAAATAACATGACGCACATTATAGGGATACTGCGACGTAGTGCGTTTACTAGTGACCGCTATGATTTTCGCTGCAGGACGGACGCTTTCCGTGAGGTGAGTGATGAGCCTTCACCGCCGCTTGCGCGTACGTTGTGAAGTCTCATCTTACTCACTTGATCCCACTGGAGTCGCCGCCTGCAGCGAAAATCAATGAAAATTGCTAAATTATTGAGATCCCATATTAACAATAAATGGTTGAACGAAACAATATCCACTGCGAACACGACAAACTAGTCGAGTAGATGCCGGCCAGGCGTGTTCAACGGGCTATAAGACATATAATTCCTATAATATGTTGGAATTATAGTTGTCTCACATTAAGTAAAGAGCCATTTTGAGAATTGGTTGCTCTCATGTTGATTTGGTTGCTTTCCATATAGAACTGGTTGCTCCCAGTGATCGGTTGGTTGCCCTAAGCCATTTACTGGATGGATGCATGCAATGGAAAAACTGGTTGAAATTTTGTTTTTTTATGGGATGGTATGGGTAATTGGGCAATTTCCACTGATTTTCGCTACAGGCGTCGACTCCTGCCGGATGAGTGGGCTAATGAGACATCCCAACGTACGCCTAAGGGCGGCGGGGATGGCTCATCGCTCACCCGGCGGAAAGCGTACGACTGTAGCGAAA
>NZ_JBFTLO010000026.1:0-41984 GCF_056396485.1 Psychrobacillus sp. 05T411
TCATGTTGTGGATATGTGTCCGTCACGTACCAAAAAGTTCAAAAGAAAAAAGCAAATATTTTTGGGAATGAAAGAGCAGCCAAAATTGCATCTTTGGCTGCTTTTTTCTGAATAAGAAAGTGGACTATTCTTTCTTTACCAAAAGCTATAGCACTTTGAATATTTGTGCTTTTGGATAGCGACGCACGAACGTCTTCCACAAGATTAGCGAAAAAATGCAAAGGGATGCGACAAAGTCGCATCCCTTTGCATCAAGAAACCTCGGTAAGTGTGTAGAAATCGTTCCGTACCAAGCATTCCAAAAGAACCTATACATAAAGTTCAAAATCTTATTATTTTAACAACAAAAAAACAGCCCGTTTCCAGGCTGTTCATTTTAATTTCCTATCGTTAAATCATGGACAGTAGTAGTTTTGGGAATTTCGCTTTGTGCGTTTCGGCCAAAATCATCTAAATTGAGCTGCAGTTGTCGCTTTACATCCTCGAGAGAATCTTCATCTATAATATAATAGGATGTTCCTCGTATCATCGTATCGTAACCTTCCAGTTGCAATTGCTCGATTGGTGATGCTTTTAAGTTTTGATATGTCTTGATCAACCCAAAATACTCCGAAGAAGGAATATTCGTTTTGACGTTATTTCCAACATCTTTGATCATATCGTCGATGTTACCAATATTACTTATGCTCGTTGCTTTGTTAATAATCTCTTGGATGACTTGTTTTTGTCGGATATTACGTCCGGCATCCCCTTGAGGATCTTTTTTCCGCATTCGCACGTATGCAAGTGCTTCATTTCCGTTTAAGAACATGGGACCCTCTGTATACTTCTTCCATTTTAAACTACCTGTTAGCTGTGCACTGAACGTAAATGGAACTTCTACATCTACTCCGCCTACTGTATCTACGATGTCTTCAAATCCTTGGAAGTCAGTGGAAACATAATAATCGATTGGGACTTCTAATATGTCTTCTAATGTATTGATCGTGTAGTTTATCCCGCCGAAAGCGTACGAGTGATTAATTTTAGTCTCGTATCCTAAGTCTGGGACATAAACCCTGGAATCTCGTGGAATACTGACCATGGAGATTTTTTTTGTTTTCGGATTTACCGTCGCTAAGATTAATACATCGGATCGACCATATTTGGCCTTTTCTTCGTTTTCTATTCCTGCTAGTAATATGGTGAAAGCAGAGTCTTCTGCCTTGGCATTTTCAATTTTGTTTACCGCTTCTTCTGTTGGATTTTTATCTTTATCCAATGGTTCATATATTTTATTCATTGCATTTTTTGTCTGATATGATAGGTTTGTGGCAAATACGATGACACCAGACAAAAGCACCATTGAAATGATCAGAACTGTATATAAAATTTTTCTTCTCGTCTTAGTTTTTCGCTTTTTTTGACGTGAAGTAGTCATAATACTTCCCTACTTTACTGTTAAAATATAATCTCACCAATTATACATAAATTTATGCCTCATGTATATGGAAAAGACTATTACTTCTTCGTAAGGTTTTGCAAAAGATCTGTTACGATGGAAGCCCAGCTATACTCATTTAAAGCAAGATGCCTTCCACTTTCTTTCATTTTTTTCCTGTTTTCATCATCCATCTCGACAAATTGGAACATGGTTTCTGCAATAGAATCGACATTTTCTGGCTTGGCGACTAGTCCAATATTGTTCTTCGTTACGATTTCTGCACTTTCCCCTTTTCCACAGTAAAGAACTGGAACACCAGAAGATGCTGCTGGGAAAATTTTCGATGGGCGTGCCCCTTCAAATAAAGCGATATCACGTAATGGTACGATACTTACATCTGTTACCGAAAACAACTTTGGCATTTCCGTTAAAGGTAGATGTCCTAAGAATGCCATATTTTGCAGTCCTAATTCTTTCGCTAACTGATGAAGTTTTTCTTCTTCAGGCCCTGCTCCGGCGATTAAAAAATATGCATGTGGAACCATTTCTTGCATTTTTTTAGCCGCATATAATATAAACTCTAGTCCCTGTGCATAGCCTAGATTACCACCGTAGGCAAATACAAATTTGTCTTGTAAACCAAACTTCTCTACATACTCCTCATTTTTTTCTGCCGGTTGAAAAAAGTTTGTGTTTACGCCATTTGGTAAAACAAACACTTTTTCCTCTGGTTGCGAGTGATTAATAACATACGATTTAATACCGTCTGTAGCAGTAGCAATTTTCCAAGAATGTTTGTATAAAAAGGACTCTAATATTTCCGCAAGCTTAATAAAAATCTTATTTTTAACAAGTCCTAATTTCACAGCAGATTCCGGCCAAACGTCCGCCACATTAAATACAAACTTCGCTCCTTTTAGTTTGGCACTAAGTAGACCAGTTAACCCTAAAAAGATTGGTGGCGAGTTTACAATGATGACATCTACTTTTCCAGCTTTCATTAGCCCGTAAAACGAACTGAATGTGAAAGAAAAATAAGAGACTAATCGTTTATAAAATGTTCCCTTTTTAGAAGGGTAAATCCATGTACGATGGACAGGAATTCCATCCCATTTCTCAAATTCATATTTTTTCCCTTTATACTCATCCGGAATAATCCCATGTGGGTGGTGAGGAAAAGCTGTCACTACTTGAATATCATGCCCTTGGGCAAGCAGTTCTTTACTCACTTCATATACACGGATTTGTGGAGCACCTGTTTCAGGTGGGAAATGTTGACATAAATATACGATACGCATAGCAATCACCGACTTAATCTTTCAATTTATTCTTCAAGTACGCAAGTAACGGTTCTCTTAAATCAT
Source organism: Psychrobacillus sp. 05T411 (assembly GCF_056396485.1). NCBI lineage: Bacteria > Bacillati > Bacillota > Bacilli > Caryophanales > Bacillaceae > Psychrobacillus > Psychrobacillus sp. 05T411. Next base: position 2,788 of record NZ_JBFTLO010000026.1, read on the forward strand.
CCCGTTTTAGTGCGAAGTCAAAAGTTGCTTGTAGAAATCCAAATTTATCCCCAACGTCATATCGTTTTCCTTCGAATATGTAAGAGTAAATAGATTCTTTTGCTAATAATGAATCAATAGCATCTGTTAACTGTATTTCACCTTTTGCATCTGGTTGTACTTTTTCTAGTTCATCGAAAATAGCTGGTGATAAAATGTAACGGCCAACAATTGCTTGGTTAGATGGTGCATGTTCAACAGCAGGCTTTTCCACTAATCGTTTCACTGTAAACAAATTATTATCTGACTCACTATATTCTACGATTCCGTATTTATGAACGTCTTCGTCTGGAACTTCATTGACTCCTAAAATACTGCTCTCGACTTGTTCGTACTTTTCAATCATTTGCTTTAAAGCTGGTACTTCTGCATCGATAATGTCATCTGGAAGTAGTACAGCAAATGGTTCGTTACCGATGAATTTTTTCGTGCATAAAATAGCATGTCCGAGACCTAGTGGTTCTTTTTGACGCATATAATGAATGTCCACTAAATTTGAAATATTTTCTACTGTCTCTAGTAATTCTAGTTTGCCTGTTTTTTTCAATAGAAGCTCTAATTCGATTGATTTATCAAAATGGTCTTCCATCGATTTTTTGTTGCGTCCAGTGACAATAATAATATCTTCAATGCCCGAAGCAATCGCTTCTTCAATAATGTATTGTAAATTTGGTTTATCTACGATCGGTAGCATTTCTTTTGGTAAAGCTTTCGTTGCAGGTAAGAAACGAGTTCCAAATCCTGCTGCAGGAATGACCGCTTTTTTTATCATATTCCATCACCTTCTGATTAATATTTTTCATACAATGAAAGCATATAATGCGCATTATCTACCCAGCTATAATGCTCTTTTACGTGAGCGACGCCGGCTTGTCCCATTACCGCTCGTAGATCACTATTTCTCGCTAGTTTTTTAAATGCAGTTGCTAGCTGATCTGGACTGTTTTTATCGACTACGATGCCAGTAACATCTTGGACGACTACTTCTGGTAAGCCACCGACGTTCGATACGACAACTGGCACACCACAAGCCATTCCTTCTACAGCTGCAACGCCGAAGCTTTCACTATCTTCTGTAGATGGTACAGCAAAAATTGACATTTTACGAATAATAGCCGGTACTTCTGTATTTGGAACTTTTCCTGTAAATGTAGTTACATCTGCTATTCCTAAATCTTTTGCAAGCTGTTCATACTCGGCTCTTTGAGGGCCATCGCCTGTAATTAGGAGTTCGGAGTTTGGAAACTCTTTATGGAATAAGGCAAATCCTTTCACTAAATCGGCGATTCCGTATTTATCTTCCAGTGCTTTTACTGTTCCGATAATAATTTTATCATCCGCTTCTTGCCCTTCTGGCGCAGGGTAAAACTGCTCGATATCTACTCCAAATGGGGTTACTTCTACTTTTTTGTTTGTATAGAGATTTGTTTCTTTTGCCATGACATGGCTTGTTGAAAAAATGGCTGTTGCTTTATCTAATGTGTATTCAATCAGTTTTTGATTGAGCTTGCTTTTTTTAGGAACGACAAAAATATCTTTTCCCCATACCGAAACAAAATACTTTTTATAATGAACCATTGCACCTAATAACCCGTAGCTGGATACATAATGTGCATGTAAAACATCTGGATTCCATTCTTTCAGCATTTTTTTTAAAGCAGGTGCTGCTGCTAAATAAGAAGCTTTGCTTGGAAGTAATTTCGGCAAAATCTCCGTTGGTACGAGTTTCGCATTGTCCTCTGAATAATGGTCTTTGAATGTATATACTTTCACTTCGATGCCTTGTGATTGATAAAATAATGCCCATTTTTGCGTATGTATCGATCTACTTGGGGCTAATAACGCAATTTTCATTGTTGACCTCCTATAAGCGCACGTGCTGCTTGTTCGGCACGTTCGTTCCATGCATGCTGCTGTAAAAATGATTGCCCGATATTTTGTTTATACGTTTCAAATTGTGGTTGAATGTCCAGCATCCCTTGGACTAAGCTTTCTGCATCGTCTTCTGTGATGACTCCGTAAGGACCTGACTGTATAAAATCTTCTTGTGCAGAACAATTAGTTGCAATAATCGGAAGTCCTGCAGTTAAGTATTCTACTAATTTGATAGGAACAGCAAAATCGTTATAAATCGATCTTTTTCGCGGTATAAAGGCAAAATCTACTTCTGTATATACTTGTTGAAGTTCCGCACCGCTTACATGTTGAAGATTGATATAGGGTTTTGCAAGTTTTTCTTGATCTGAAGCGCTAAGCTCTCTATATTCATCTTCTCGGCAAACGATGACTAGCTCACCTTTTATGCTGTCTTTATTTAACAAGGCAAACGATTCTACTAAAGTAGGTAACCCATAATCATCATTATTAATACCGCCTACATATATTCCTTTAAACGGCTTCCCGATTGCATTATCATTGGTCTTTATTTCCGTGAATCTTCCACCAGGAGGCAAGGCCATTTTCGCCGTATTGATATTCACATATTTGCCCATTGCGTCACTTGGTAAAAAGACGGTGTGCATATATTTACCGTAAAACTTTTCTTCCTTTTTATAAATAGTTTGCATGATGAATTTCTTTAACCCTTTTAACGAATACAAGTCATCGAATTTCCAATAGACGTCACGATAAAAGACGCCAATCGGCACATGATGTTTCTTTAACGTTTGAAAAACATCTTTATCGATCTTCCAGTCTTTCGGAATATGTCCAGGGTCTGTTAACCATAATGGAATTGTTTGGTTTTCTGAGTAGCAGAATAATGTCTGCTCGTATTTTCTCTCTTCTACTAACTTATTCCACTGGATGCGACGTTCCGTACTCGTTCCAGAAATGACGATGAGCTCAAGGTCATTTTTTTTCGCATATACATCGAATGCTTTGATCATCTCTACTGGTCGAATCGCTGAACCACTTTTCGGGTTCTTTGCAACCGTAAAAGGGTAATAAATAATGATATTTTTCATGCCTTCACTCTTTTCTTCCTTAAATTAATGACAAAGCGCCAAATGATGTGAAAATATCCTTCCAATACGAACAATCCACCTAAAACAACGGTTAGCATAATCCAAATCGGATTAAAGAAGAAGTCGGAAACCCCTCCTACAAGCGTTCTTGGAATATTAATCGTGAAATAAATGAATAATGCAAGGACCACTGGCGTTTTTGGTAAACGTAAAAATACAATATAAAGTAATTGAATGACAATAGCAATATAAATAATTGCTACAATGACACCTAAATAGCCAAAAGAGGCAAACGCTTCTCCTAAGAAAATCGTATTAAGTACCCCGCCAGTTCCTTTGTCAATATTTTCTGGGAAGACGTTTTCCATTACCATTCGTGCAGAACGAACTTGTTCTACATCAAAGATTTTAGCGATAAAAGAAGGCAAACCTTTCGCTTCTAATAATGAAATGGAATGCGAAAAAGTATCCAAGTGCAAAAAGAATGGGGAAATTTGCGCTAAAATAATTCGACCGATTGGCCCAGAATTATAGGCTAAAAAGCTCCCTACTTCTGTCACCCCTTGAATAGCGACATACATAATAACTAATAACACACTGCCGGCGACTATATAGCCACTTATTCTTCTCCAGTTCAACTTTAAACGCCCAGTATATACAGCTGCAAGTAACAGCATAATGATGTAAAAGAAAATTGGGGATTTAGCTAAATCATAAGTAGAAATAAGGATGGAAGAAACAAATAGCATAAAAAACATAACTTTCCAATACAAAGCCTTTGAGTGCGCTGTATAAACAAAGGCGATAATCGATAATACGGGAGTTAAAGCAATTCCAAATATATTACGAATATACACACTTGGCCCACTAAATCCTCTGGATGCATCAATTCGCATCTTAGCGAGTTCTTCGGTATTTCCTTTAAGCAATTCCAAAAGTGGGATTGTCGATGTTTTCAATAATGTAAAAGCAACTGCTAAAATGGAAATAGCAGCAAGTGTTCCAAATGCAAGTCTAAATATACGTCTGTTCTTATCTACACTTGTACGAACGGGTTCATGTAGGTAACGATCAAATTCTAATGATGCATTAAAACCTAAAATTCTTCCTACAACTAATTGCGTTAGTGGGAACAAAATCATTAATATCGTCAATAAAACAAATCCAATGATTCGATATTCCTCATGGTCCATTCTTTTGATCATATAGTAATCATCTATTCCTAAAGCTATTAATAATCCGCCAATATAACTGGAGATAAGGAAAGAATAATAATATATAATGGAAATCATATTTGGCCTTACAAGAGAAAGGCTTCCAGAAACCTTTGCAAAAAGGTATGTGGAAGCCACCACAGTAAAGAGCCATATGCTAAAAATTAACAATGCTCACACCTACTTTATTTTCTTAAATGATCCTTTAATAAAGCTAATACTTTCTCTGCTGTTTTGCCATCACCGAATACAGGTTTATAAGATGGAGAAACTTGTTTTTGTACTGCTTCTACTATTTTGTTTGTATCAGTACCTGTTAAAATATTGGCATCTTCGATCAATGTTTCGACCCATTCCGTTTGGTCACGAACCGTAACACAAGGAACTTCTGCAAAATACGCTTCTTTTTGAACGCCACCCGAATCTGTTACTATTTTCTTTGCACTCGTTTCTAGTGAAAGCATATCTAAATAGCCGACTGGTTCGATTACTTGTAAATTAGGAATTTGTTCCAGCTTAAAGCCATAATCCTCTAATTTTTTCTTTGTACGTGGATGTATTGGCCATACTTTTGTTTCCGGAATTTGACTAAATGCATCTAAGATTGATTTCATACGATCTAGGTCATCTGTGTTTTCCGCGCGGTGAATCGTAATTAATAAATAGTCTTTAGCTTGTAAATTTTCACGTTCTAATATAGTTGAAGTCGTTTCTGCTAATGTTTTATTATATAGAACGGCATCATACATGACGTCTCCAACATTATGAACACCTTCTGAAATGTTTTCGTTTGTTAAGTTTTGGATAGCCGTATCTGTTGGACAAAGAAGTAATGTCGATACATGGTCCGTTAAAATGCGGTTTACTTCTTCCGGCATTTTTTTGTTAAAGCTTCTAAGTCCTGCTTCGATATGAACAATCGGAACATGTAGTTTTGCCGCAGCAAGGGCACCTGCAAGTGTAGAGTTAGTATCACCATAAACTAGGACAAAATCCGGTGTTTCCGTTAAAATAATGTCTTCAATTTTCGCAAGCATCTCACCTGTTTGTTTCCCGTGATTTCCTGAACCGATTCCTAAATGATAATCTGGTTTTGGAATATTCAACTCTTCGAAAAAGATATCCGACATATTGGCATCATAATGTTGCCCTGTATGCACGATTAGCTCTGTTATCTCTTCACGGATTACGCGAGAAACTGCTGCAGCTTTTATAAATTGAGGCCTTGCTCCTAATATTGTTAAGACTTTCATTTTGTCAGCTCCTTCATCATTTGAATCATATCTTTGGCAATAAATGAGTTAATATTATATGGATGTTTATACTTAGTACCATTCCTTTTAAAAGAAAGGGATTGTTTATATTGTTTATAGGTAGGATAAATACCATACCATTCCATCGGTTCATCGAAATATTGTTTGTATAATTTTCGCTTACGATATATTTTACGTAAAAGCGGGTACAATACACCGTATTTATTTTTCAATGAATTTTCTGCACCCGGTTTTTGTGGCAATGGATAAAAGTCCGGATACATTTTGTGCAAAGTATAATCATACAAGTACTTTTTATACTTCAAGTCAGCCGGTATTTTACTGAAAAAGTAGATTAGTCGGTCATCCCATAAGGGCATAGACCAATCTTGATCGAAATATTCATACACTCGAACCGAATTTATGATGAATTTAGCTTGTCTTTCTTTCCAGTTCCATTCATCTATAATCGAAGTAACTCGTTCATTCGTCAAGGCTGTATATGACGAAACGTCCTTTGCTACCGATTTACCAATGGAGCTAGTTGTATGGCTTAGTCCATTTTCTAATTGCCATAATCGAAAATGCTTGGGAATAATGAAGTCAACTACTTCACTTGAAGTAAATTCCTTATCAAGAATAGCTTCATAAGGCAAATGACTGCCTCCTAAAAAGTCGAGAGAATGACCTGGCAGGAATACAGCATTTTCTAATTCTTCTTCCTCTACTAATAATTTGGTACTTGGGAAATCTTGCAAATGCGCAACAGACGTTCCATTGCAAGCATATAAAACATAGTCTTTCCAAAGCTTAGACTTATATAAGTCTTCCCACATTGCTTTATCGTAAGCAAAATACTTCCATTTCAAGCCTAAACGGTCTGCAATTTCTTTACTGACTGTCGCTTCTCCATTACCTGGTCTACCATATGTAAAAGTAATAATAGAATCGGAAAGGCCTTTATCCTTTAATAGTAAAGCCATTATGCGAGAATCATATCCTCCACTTAATGGTAGGATAATTTTGCGTCCGGCTAGTCTAACCGCTAACTCGTCGAATATATTATGAAGAATATGAGCCAACTCTTCGGCAAAATTATCAATAGAATCATGATCCTTTTCTGTAACGTACGAATAATAGAATTGCTTGGAAGCAGTTTCTTTTAAATGAACAATAGAGGCAACCTCAAGTTGATACCAGTCTTTGAATAAAGTTTTTTCACCAGCCACAAAACCAGCTAATAAAAGTTCTTCCTCCGCGTCTTCTCGAATAGACATAGAAGTATTTGGTTCTATAAAATCTTGAACTATCCAACTGTTAGTTTCATTTTTGGAAAAAAATAAAGGAATGGTTCTTTTTTTATCCGTTACCAAAGTAATCTCTTCTGCAGTTTGAAGAATTAATGCAAATTCTCCATTCCAAGTAGCCACTTCTGTAAGCGATACCTCTTTAAATAAATCTACAAAATTTTCATGGGTGACATATTGATTTTCATAGTAGAAATAACCTCTAAAAAAACCTTCATACCCAGTGCCTTGTATAGGATAAAAATCTTTATGCCTAAGGTTAAGTGTACATTTGTTCGCCATGTCTTTATCCCCCATTATTTTCTCTTTATAAAATACTTATCCATTCGAACTAATAAAATAAGGATGATGAATACAATCCATATACCTAAAATTAGCCAACTATTTAAATCATGTAACTGAATATATACAATTCCAAGTGTTGCAGCGATTAACCATAAGATTGTCCATCCCATTTTAAAGCCGGAGAAAGGTACATAGTAGAGCTTTTGGCTTTTACGGAATACGATAAATAAGGCTAGACAATAGGCTGCTACATAGGAAATGACCGTTCCCCAAATAATAAGATGTGGTACGAATATAAAATTCAATGCTATGGAAACAACTGCTGCAATTCCAAATGCTATAGAAATATGTTTGGTCTGTTTAGAGTAAAATATCCCTGTGGAAACAATCATATAATAAAATGCTAAAAATGTAGCAATGGAAATAGGCGCTACATATTGGAATGCAATTCTAAAATTATCTGGCATGACTAAAATAATCCATGGCATGAAAGTTGCCAAAGCTAAAACTCCGAAACTACCAATTAATAAAAAAGCAGCATATAATGTTGCGAATAATTGGGGGCTATCTTTTTTATCCTTTAAAGACATTGAAAAAGGTCTCCAGGCTAGCTGTATTCCACTAGTCAATAATGTAATAAAAGTTGCAAACTTAATAGCTGTCCCGTAAATACCTACATCATCTAATGTGCCATATGCTCGTATAAAGAAGTTATTGGCATTGGCAATTACCCAAAAGGCCAAAGATGCTGGCACTAAAGGTGCTGCGTACACTAATATTTTCTTTAGAATGACCTTATCAAACAAAGGTTTCAAATATACTCTGACAGGTTTTATTAACACTAAGACAATTAAAGCTACACTGATTAAACGAGCTACAAGTATTCCTTCTAAAGAAGTCCAAACAAACATCAAAAATAGGATAGAAACAACTGCTATTAATAGCATTTTACCTATCGTTGTAAAGACCACTCTTTTTGTATGGAACTCATATCTTAGAATGGTTAGTACTAGTGTGATAATTGTATCCAGGCATAGTGTACCTAAAGCAATAAAAAACAACTGAGAATAGCCTGCTGATTCTAAAATTAAAGCAGATAACCAATCCCCACCGATTAAAAATACAACTATAAGTAGGACAACCATAGATAATCGGAAAGTCATCACAGATCGAACATACTTTTCACGGGTTTCTTTATCTTTATACTCAAAATAATAAAAGGCTAGAGCCGAATCAGTCCCAAATATAACTAAGAAGGTAAGCATAGACACAGTAGTATCTACCATTTGAAGCAAACCAACTAGCGATGTATCGACTAAATAATGAGCGTACAAAGGAAAAAGGATGAAAGCAATCAGCTTCGTTCCTACATTCATAAATGCGTAAAGGAGCGAATCCGCTCCTAAACGTTTTAGCTGAGAAAACACTTAGAGTAGTTCCTCCTCAGGTACATTTTTCATGATTTTTGCAGGGAACCCTTTAATCAGTGTTTTTTCTTCTGTATCTTTTGTTACTAAGGCACCAGCTGCTACAAATGTTTCTTCGGCAATTGTAATACCTGGCAAAATGATAGATGCTCCACCAACACGAGCTCCTCGTTTTACAGTTGCACCTTTGATCTTATCAAAACGCGCTTCTGTTCTACCCATAAAGTTATCATTCGTCGTTGTCACACATGGTGCGATGAAGACATGATCTTCTAGTGTAGAGTGCGCTGTAATATAAGAGTTGGATTGAATTTTCGTACGGTCACCAATAGTTACAAAGTTTTCTACTGTAACATTACGTCCGATAATAACGAAAGATCCAATTTCTACATCTTCTCGTACAGTAGCTAGGTCAGCGATTAATGTACTTTCCCCGACAACTGCTCCACGGTAGACAATTGTATTTGCGCCAATTGTACATTCTTTTCCAAGTTGAAGTGGCGGAATTTCTTTTGTAATTTGCATCGTACTAGTTTTTGCTGGTTTTGGTTGTTTCCCAACTACCGCACCGTCGTCAATTGTCGTGCCATCTCCAATAATAGAATCAGCATGAATCGTTACTCGATTACCAATGCGCACATTGGCACCAATTTTTGCTCCTTCTTCGATTACAGAAAAATGACCAACTGTAGTATTTTCACCTAGTTCAGCAGTTTCATGGATAAAGTTCATGTTTGTCGCCTCCTTACAATTTAATGTAACGATTTGGAGTATCGATACCTTTGAATGCGTTACGCGTATCAAAAATTACTTTTGATTTTTGTGCGATATTGGCATAGTCAAATGCAGTATGGTCAGTTGCTAAAATAACGATGTCTGCTTCTTCCAGCATGTTGTCCGTTAACTGGGAAGTTTTTAGTGTTTCCCCTTTTACTCTATATGTTTCTACATGCGGATCGACTGCTTTGAAATCTGCACCTTGTTGCATTAATAGTTCAATTAGTTTTAATGATGGAGATTCACGCATATCATCGATGTCTTTTTTGTATGCAACACCTAATAAAAGAACTTTCGCATGACGAAGTGCTTTCCCGTCATCATTTAAAATTTGCATTGCACGATTAATCACATAATCAGGCATAGAGTTATTAATTTCTCCTGCAAGTTCGATTAGTTTTGTATGGTAATTATATTCTCTAGCTTTCCATGTTAAGTAGAATGGATCGATTGGAATACAGTGACCGCCAAGACCTGGACCTGGATAGAATGCCATAAATCCGTATGGTTTTGTTTTTGCTGCATCAATCACTTCCCAAACGTCGATGCCCATTTTCTCACAAAGTACAGCCATTTCGTTTGCAAGTGCGATATTAATATGACGGAAAGTGTTTTCGAAGATTTTTTCCATTTCAGCAATTGCCGGGCTTGAAACTTTATGCACATCGCCATCTAACACACTGCTGTATAGTGCTGCTGCTACATTTGTACATTTTTCTGTAATACCACCAACTACTTTTGGTGTATTTTTTGTGTTGAAGCTTTTATTACCTGGATCGATACGTTCTGGAGAGTAGGCGATGAAAATATCTTCTCCAACTGTAAATCCTTTATCTTCTAATGCTTTACGGATAATTTCTTCTGTTGTACCAGGGTAAGTAGTCGATTCTAGCACGACTAATGTTCCTGGTTTTGCATAGTTTGCAATTTCATTCACTGAGCTTTCTACATAAGAAGTATCCGGTTGTTGGTAAATATCAAGTGGTGTTGGAACACAAATAGCAACTGCATCTACTGAACTGATAGAACCGTAGTCAGAAGAAGCTCTTAAATGTCCAGAGTCAACCATTTCTTTTAAATCATCATCTACTACATCACCGATATAGTTAATTCCTTGATTTACTTGTTCTACTTTCGATTCTTGTACGTCAAATCCGATTACGTTATAACCTGCTTTTGCTTTTTCAACGGCTAGTGGTAAACCAACATAACCTAATCCAACAACACCGATTACGGCTGTGTGGTTTTCAATTTTTGCTAATAATTCTTCATAGTGTGTAGACATCATTGTCTCTCCTTTATAATTACGAGAATATAATACGTTTTCCTGTTTCGGATGATTCGATAATTGCTTCGATTAAACGAACTGGGTTGTAACCATCCAGCCCGCTTACAGCTGGTTCGCGGTTTTCGTTGATAGCTACTACCATATCTTCAATAATACAGTCATGTCCTTTTTTACCCCAAGGCTCATTTTGTATTTTTGCTTTTAAAGCTTGTACTTCTTCTTCCGCATAGCCTTCTACATCCCAAGTTTCAATGAACAATGCATTTTTTCCGCTAACTTTCACACTAGCTGTTTCACCGAAAATAGACAAGGATTCTTCTAAATTTTGTGGATAAACAGTAGTTGCAGCTTCTACAACTCCAAGTGCTCCACTTTCAAATTCGATTAGTGCAGTTGCAACATCTTCCGTTTCAATATTGCGGAATCTTGTTGCTACCATTCCTTGTACGGATTTGACTGGACCCATAAACCATAGAAGCAAGTCTAAATTATGTATTGCTTGGTTCATCAATACTCCACCATCAAACTTTTTCGTGCCTCTCCATGGTGCTTGGTCGTAGTATTCCTGTCCTCTATTCCATCGAACAGTTGCATTTGCATGGCTTAGCTTACCAAACTTCCCTGCATCCATTAGTTCACGCACTTCCATAATAGCTGGACGATAGCGGTTTGGATGAACGATTGCTAGTTTAATTCCTTGCTCTTCAGCCACTTCCATCATTTCTTTGGCATCAGCGGAATTTAGTGCCATCGGTTTTTCCGTAATAATATGTTTTTTATACTTGGCAACGATTTTCGTTAAGTTAGCGTGTAGTCCAGAAGGTACACAAATATTCACTACATCAATTTGTGGATTGTCTGTTAGCATTTTTTCTAAATCTGTATATTTTAACACATTTTCATCATCTATTACTAGTCGTTCAGGGTTTGTGTCACAAATGGCAAAAAGTTCAGCGCCTTCTGTATTACGAATGGCAGCTATATGCTTATCTGCGATGAAACCCATACCTACAATTGCAAATTGAATCATGCTCTTTTACTCCCTCTTGCTTCTAAAATGTATTTCCATAAAGATAAAATAAAGATTGTAAATAAAATTCCTAGGACAAATCCGGCAACTGCCCCTTCAAGTCCATATGATTTTGTTTTCACTACATATGCATTGGCAAGTGCAGGTTTTTCATATGCGATAATATCATTGCGCACACGTTGTTCCGTTGCCATTGCATTTGTTAAGTCCATCTCTGCTTGGCTAAGTAATGTAGTATAGTTATTTATCTCAGTTAAGTTATCCGTATCGTCTAAAGCTTGTTTATATTGTTCAATAGCATCTTGTAATGTTTGGATTCTCGCTGATTGCGATAAAGCATATCTTTGTGTCCCATCAATTACTTTATCATTTTGCTCCATTAAACCAGCTAACAACTGATCATCGAATAATGTAAGCTCTTTTGTTACTTGTTCTTCAGTATCTCCATAAACTTCTGTTTTAATATAACTTCTTGTTGGAACGAACACTTCCGCTTTGCCGGTAAAATGTTCACCGTATTGCGCCATAATATGATCAGGATTCGTTAATGCTTCTAGTTTTACAGAACCGGTAAAAATTGTACTTTTCCCGACAAACTCCCCGTCCTTAGGGATGAACATGGAGCCTACATATCCAAGTAATGCAACAATTACAGGGATAATAATAAACCAAATTTTCTTTTTCCAAAAAAATTCTAATGAATCATATAATTTATACGTTTTATTTTCCGCCATCTCACTTCTCCTAATCAAATTCTCTTCTAACAGGCAGTAAGAGGGAAACGTAAAAAAATACGTCTCCCTCTACTAATTGTTCATCACATTATTTTGCGGCAAAGAATTCAGCAATTTTCTCTACAACATACTGTTGTTGTTCCTCTTTAAGCTCTGGGAACATTGGTAAAGAAAGTGCTTCTTTTGCAGCTTTTTCCGCTTTAGGGAAATCGCCTTCTTTATACCCTAAGCTTTCAAAAACAGGTTGTAGATGCAATGGTAGTGGGTAGTAAATCATTGTAGAGACACCGTTTTCTTTTAAGAATGCTTGTAACTCATCACGACGTTCTATTAAGATTGTATATTGATGGAATACGTGATGGAAACCTTCTACAATAACAGGTGTTTTTACATAGTCTGCTACTTTTTCACTTAATAAAGCCGTATAGTAATCTGCATGTGTTTTACGTTGTTCACTCCATGTATCTAAGTGAGGGAATTTTACATTTAATACAGCAGCTTGTAATTCATCTAAACGGCTGTTATATCCAAGTACGCTATGGTAGTACTTTGGCTTACTTCCGTGTACACGAATGACGCGACTTTTTTCTGCAATATCGTCATTGTTTGTTACGACCATACCACCGTCACCGTATGCACCAAGGTTTTTTGTTGGGAAGAAACTATATGTCGCAGCGTCTCCTAGTTCACCAACCGTATATTCCCCTTGTTTTGCGCCGATTGCTTGTGCAGCATCTTCTACAACAATTAGATTATGTTTATCTGCGATTTCACGAATGCGAACCATATCCGCCATCTGTCCATACAGGTGAACAGGGATGATTGCTTTTGTTCTTTCCGTAATATGTTTTTCAATTTCTTCGGGATCTAAATTGAATGAAATCGGATCTATGTCTGCATATACAGGTTTTGCCCCAGCTCTTACTATTGCTCCACCTGTAGCAAAAAATGTAAAGGGTGTTGTAATTACTTCATCTCCAGCACCGATACCCGCTGCTTGTAGAGCTATATGAATTGCGTCACTCCCGTTTCCACAGCCAACACCGTGGGCAACATGACTATACTTGGCAAGATCAGCTTCCAATTTTTTCACATTATCCCCTAGGATAAATTGTGAACTACTCATAACGCCATCTAAGGCTTCTAATACTTCGCTTTTTAGAGATGCGTATTGCTCAGATAAATCTAACATTGGTACTTTCATTTCGTTTACACCAACCTATCAATGAATTTTAATATGTAAAGCGCTAATTGCGCTTATACCCAACAACTTTTCGGAATACGGATAATATTGGTCGATACTCGTCATTAACAAGACCGATTTTTTCTGCAACAATTTCAAATGCTATTAATATGAACACTAAGATAAAAATAGCCCATCTTAATGTAAGTGTTTCAAATGTAATGGCTGCAATACTAAATATTAAACCAAATCCGTATATAACTAATACAGTATCTCGGTGCGATAATCCTAGTGCTAACAATCGATGATGCAAATGGGACTTATCGGCAACGGATATCGGTTTTCTATTGACAAGCCTGCGAATAATCGCAAACGACGTATCAAATATCGGAACACCTAAAATCATAATTGGTACGACAAAGCTAAATAAGGTAACACTTTTATACAAACCAAGTAATGATAAAATGGCAATCGAATAACCTAAAAACATGGATCCTGTGTCCCCCATGAAAATTTTCGCAGGGTAAAAATTATGAAATAGAAATCCAAGTGTACTACCAAGTAATACTAACGACAAAGTAAGTATTAGCATTTTATCTGCAGAGAATGCTAAAAATGCAATACTAGCAAATACGATAGACGAAATACCAGCAGATAAACCATCCAACCCGTCGATTAAGTTAATCGCATTAGTAATGGCTAAGATCCAAAATAACGTAACAACGTATGACAATATCCCAAGATCAAATACTCCGATAAAAGGAATATTTAATACTTCTACTGTTAAGCCACTCCCCATTACTGCACAAGCAGCTAGAATTTGACCTAAAAGCTTAATTTTCGCGGATATTTCATATTTATCATCTATAATTCCCAAAACAATGATGATCAATGCACCAACCATTATTCCGGTAATTTTCGCTTCATATAATCCTGCTACAAAATAACCGACTGCTACTGCAATAAAAATTGCAAGACCACCAAGTCGAGGCATCACTTTTTGATGCACTTTTCGTTTATTCGGTTTATCTACAGCTCCGATCTTATGTGCAAACTTTATTACAAGTGGCGTAACAGCAATTGCCGTTACCATAGATATGATAAAAGCAAGAAGTAATTTTATGTCCAAAAATATCATCCTTGTTTTTTTATATTTTCCTTGGCTATTAAGTTTCTCTTTATCAGTAGACGAATTAGCAACATGAAAGTTTCTTCGATTACTCATTATACTATAAAAATAGATTTGTAACCAAGTATATTATAAAGAAAGAAAAGACTGACTTTTCGCCTTATTATAGGCTAAAGTCGGTCTTTTGATTCTTAGCAATCAAAGTATAAATTACTTTAGACATTAGACATTAGACAATTAGTTTACTGATGCTTTCGGATTGCTTTGGAATAAAACGACTACTACACCATTACCGTGACTTCCTTATGCGAAAGGGATGCGACTTTGTCACATCCCTTTCGCATTTTTTTCGGTAATCTTGTGGTAGTCGTTCATCCGTCGCACTCCGTAAGCACAGGTAATCGAAGTGCCAAAGCTTTTGTGAACGAAAGAATAGCCACTTTCCTACTCATATAATAAGCAGCCAAAGATACAATTTTGGCTGCTCAGGCCTTCTCTATTACATTTCCGCTTTTTCGATTGGAAAGAATTGTACCTCTTCTATATAGCTAGCATTAATTTTGCAAAAATAAGTAAGGATTGCCTAGTAAAGCAGTGAAGAGCGCTCGAAATTGTATCTTCGAGCGCCGCTTTTTTGTAGGAAAGCATTATTTCCCTCATTAATCAAAATTACTAGTAACTTAACTTGGACATTTCAAGCGAGCGACGGACAAACGAGAGCCATCAGATTACCAAAAAAAGAACGGGAAAGTGGCTTGCCACTTTCCCGTTCCTCTTAAAATTTATCTGGTAATCATAAGACAGTCTTTCTGTCTAAAGCATGATAGAAACAAGTATACAAGTTACACTTTAAGAACACTTCCGCTTTTTTAAGAGAATTCTGGCCAGTTTACTTGGTACTCGTCGCCTTCGATTTTTTCAAGCGTACGGTACTTAAATGGAACTAGTTCATCCAGTTGTAATTCTTCTAAAGCGCGTTCTAATGGCAACAGCTGAAAACTATCTTCTTCTTCAAGAATCAGGTATGCACCTACTACTTTGCCGTTCTCTTTCGTATTAATTCGAATGAAAGCTGGGAAAAATAAATCATTACTTGATTGAATAATGGAAGAAGCTAGTACTACATCTTTACCATCCTCGACAATATTAGCTTGATCAATCTTGTCAAATACCTTAACAGCCCATGCTTGACGTTTATAATAGCCTATTACTTTTTGCGCATTTTCTTCCAATGATGAATCAAGTGAAGCATTTTCTTTATCTTTATCTTCCGAATACATGTACTTCCCTCCACAGTTTGCAAAAATCCATACTGATTACGTTATCATACATCAAAAAGGTTGGCAACTTCTAATACTTTTTAACCTTACCAGTAGGCTTTTCGACGCACTAGCGAATGAAATTAATCTTTATAAATCGCTTGGATGTCATCTATAATAATTTCACCATTTGATTTGTTTGTATCTTCTGTTTGCATATAGCGTATTGGTAAATCCATTTTAAGTGGATAAGCTAAACCTGTTGGAACTTCAGCAGTAACGAATCTCCAATCTGTCCAGTTCACATTTTTATCTAAATCTAGTTGAACTGATTTACCTGATGCATCAATCAGTTGTGTTCTGAGCCAGTTTCCTTTTCCATCACCTTTTACCCACATACCGATTTTTTTAGCTGGTGTACTAATCGTTAACTTCGTTTTAGCACTTACATATGCACCTGAAGTACCTGTTGTACCTGTGAAGTCATACACTAGTTTAATAGCTTTTGAGCCATCTCGGTCATTCGTTACGGACTGTACCGAAACCGATTTTGCACGGTCACTAGTAGCTTCATAGTTCAAGATACCTTTATTAAACGATTCTAAAATAGTAGGTGCTCCATTTGTTACTTTTAGTTGGATATTAGCTGTCTTTCCATCATAAGTTACAACACCTGCATAGGTACCTGGTTTCGCATTGACTACTTGCTTGCCATTTGTATTCGTTATGATAGAAGAAGTCACTTTCCCGTTTCCTGATACAGCTACTGGATTCATATTCTGATCGATCCCTTTAACTGGTACAGACAAATCTGTATAAGTTTCCCCCTCGAATACTTCTAATACGTTTGAAACGGGGAAGATTGTTGCAAGTGCACCTGTTTTATATTGACTAATAAATAATAAAGAATTGGAAACTGAACGCTCGCGCCCATCAGAAGGCTTGTTTTGCACAGTTACTTTCGTATCCCCTAATTCTCTCGTAACTACAGTAGAAGATCCTCCACCATCGAATGTCATCGCGTACACGGAGCCTAAATCTTTCATTAGTTTTGCCGTATTTTGCAAAGTTAATCCTTTACTATCAGTTGATCTTCCATCGATTACAGTCGTGAAGATACTGCCATCTTTTTTAATACCTACAGCAGTTCGTGGTGCTACCCCCGCAACATTAATCGTTTGTAACACACCATTTTTCACTAAATGATAACGACCGCTGACAGATTCACGTACATCATTCCACTCAGCCGGAGTAAATGCTGTCGAAATTGCAATTTGGTCTCCTACTTGAACTGTTTGTAAAAACTCACTTGCAAAGTTATGTCCAGATAAAATAAATTCTCCCTTGTTTAACTTTGCGTTTCCAACACCTGTAACATTTTCTAAAACTGTACCGACCAGTGTTTCAGAGCCGTTAAGTTTTCCTGAATCTATTTTCACACGCACTTCTGTACCAAGTTCATTTGTTCCTGTTGTTGCATTGAAGTCTCTTGTATAAAGGACAAGATGATTCGCTGAACGTTTACGATTGACTGAATTAATCGCGTAAGCCCCTTGTCCATTTACCGAAACATTCATCGCTACTTGAGGTGCACCGATAATAGCTTTCCCATCTGCTTTCACACCTAGCACAGCTAATTCATTAAGCGGCGTTTGGGATGTTGAAACAATTGATCCGTCCATCATCATTAAATCGATCGGTTGTCCTTGTTTATCAAAGTAATCGGCGTTCACACCAGCAACTACGTGATATGAATCATTTTGTTCTACACTATTTGCTTGAGAGGATGTTGTTTCCAATCCAACTAGTTGATCTTTTGCAAGCTCTGTTTTTAGTCCGATATTAGAAGTTTTGCCGTCATACTCGATCACAAACACATTTTGAGCACCGATTGCACCATCTATATCGAAGTATTTTTTACGAATACCAGGAGCAAGTTGTGTAACTTTCTGACTCAACACTTTACCGCCTGTTAAAGTTGGTGTACCTTCAGTTGGAAATAACTGCGATGAGTTATTCCCGCTTGGTGCTGTCGTTCCTTCTGCATTTGCTAATTCTTTTAATTTTGCTTTAGAAGGCGTCTTATACTCGACATAGCCTGCCATTTTCGTAATGTACATGCCGCCACCAAGACCATATTGACCTCCGTATAAATTATCATATCGGTAGACACGATATTGCTCACCTTTTTTTAATACTCGTTCGAACACTAAACCCGCATCCGTACGCTTCCATAAGTTAATTGGTTTGATGACTTTAATTTTCCCAACTTGACCAGGAACCATTAATATGCCGTCCCAATAAACTTTAGTTGTAGCAGCTTCTGCCTGATTTGGTTGAAATAGAGCGCCAGTGACGATTGCAAACACGATAAAAAGGTATAGCAATTTTTGTTTCATTTAGTTACATTCTCCTTCATTTCCTTGAACAATATTTTTGCTCGTTTTGTTGTTACTTTCTATTTTTTTCAATTGTATATTTCCATAAATTACTTCCATCGTAATAATAAAGGTTCCCATCGACATCTTTTACGAGTCCATAAACTCCTTTATCTTTCAACCATTCTACTTCTAAATTATCTTTTCGCACTTTAAATAGTTTTCCTTCGACACTTCCGTAAATATAGCCATCGTTACTATCTATAATTTGTGCATTTCGGAATCTTCCAGAAATCAGTGGTAATAATTCGACCGTTCTCACTTCTGTAAATTCGTCTGTATAAACGAATAGTTTCCCATCCGCCATACCCCATACTTTATTATTGCTATCTACTAATAAACTTGTAATCATACTTGAATCAAATGGTAGTTGAATGTATTTTTTGTTTTCCGGGTTGCTTCTATTAAAAGAGAATAATCTTGCTCCCCTTGGGTTCACTTGCTGATTCGCATGAATAGAAGTTCCACCAAAAATTTGTGTTCCTCTACTAGTTAATGACACGATGCTTTGGTTATAAATATAATTTTCATGTATTTCCATTTTCTCATTTACCGTATCATAGAAAACAAGCGCACCGCCACCAACACTCGCATCTGGCAATGTTCCAAATATGATTTCTTTTCCTTGATTAAAAGGTGTAACTGCAGTTGTTCTTTCTTGTCCATATTCGTTCATACGAATTACTTCTTTCGGGTTTTCAGTATCCCACGGTTTAGAACGATCATAAACTAGTACTCTAGCAAGTGGATAGGCACCGATATACAATTTATTGTTTATATCAAACATAGACTCTATTTGACTAATATTACGATATAATTCTTTCTTTCCAGTCGCAACGTCATATACGCCAAGACCACCGGACATATATCCATTAGCAAATATTTTCTTACCATCTTCGCTAGAAGCCAGGGTATATAATTCTACCGGTTGTTCTGGTAAGTCAAATTGATGATACTGAATTTCTCCTGTTTGTGGATTGTATTCGAACAATTGACCTAGATTATCGACCATTCCAGATAGAAGCCATTCTTTTGGTTCTTCGATGATCGGTGCTTCCACTTCTAACTCCTCCTTTGTTGGAGTTGCTTGTGACTGAAATTCTTTAAGAGATTTCTCACTGAATATTTTTTCAAATATTAATTCTAAATCTAGTTGCTCATCTTCGTTTTTTTCTGTTTCCTTCACGATAAAATCTAGATTAATCCCTTCTGTTCCCTTTGGTAAATACACCCCTAATTCTGTATGCATTTTTGTTTGGAAATCATATCGGATTAATTGCTGTGCTTTTGTATAGTATAGGGACTTTCCATCTGGTGATAATGTAGATACCGTTTTGGAGTTCAACTCAAACTCATCCACAATTTTCAATGTCTTCCGATCAAACACTACTGCAATATTTGATGGGTGCAATCTTGCAATGACATAGTCATCCGTTAACACTAAATCCTGTGCGTACTTTTCCGACATATATTTTGGTGGTAAAAAAGATGTGAAGTTTTTCGTACCAGGTTTCTTCACTAACAAATCCATGGTAGAGCCAATCGATACATAAATTTCATCTTTTTCTTCATCCGCAACGATGGCCTTGACAAATTCTTTTCTTTTACGGATTTGACCAAACTCTTCTATTTCTTTCGTTTCAGTGTCAAATGCTACAAGGGAACCTCCATATGCTGAACCCGCATATACTTTATTGCCAGAGACGATTAAATCTTGGATAGAAGTATCACTTTTGTTCGAAAAGATAGCTCCATGATTTTCAAAAACTTCTGTATTTGGATCATAGCTATAAAGAACGCTAGATACAGATCCACCGACCCAAAGCTTTCCATTTTCATCTACATCAAGACCCCAAGCACTTTTAGAATCTTCTAGCGTAAATGTATGTATAGTTTCCTTTGTTTTATAATCTACTACAACTAATGCCGCTGGTGCTCCATGCATAATGTAATAAATGAAGTATTCTCCATCATTATTTGCAGCAATTTTTGATGAAATAGCAGACGACTTGAAAATCATTGGTCCTAAGTTCTCATATCCTTCTTGAATAACTTCTTCCTCTGGCTCTTCTTCAATAGCGCCTTCTAACCATTCTTCTACGCTACCTTCGACTTCAATTACTTCTTCTCCAGTTCCTGTTGGCTCTACTTTTACTTCTTCTAGTGCCGTGTCTGTTTTTAATAATTCTTCTGCACTTGCCACACTATTTAAAGGTGTAGCTAACAAAGCAGCCATGACTGGAATATAAATTTTCTTCAAAGCTAAAAACCCCTTTCAACTATATTTTAACATTAACATCATTTGGTAACATTTAAAACTTATAGTTGTAATATAATTGAAACATTAGCAAATCTGCTTGAAAATGCTTACAAGTTTAATTCATGATATAATAGGCAATGGAATTTAAAAGTAGGGAGAATGAACATGTTACATTCTATTAAAAAAATGATTTCTGGTGAAGTAATTGAGTTAAAGCAACTCAAAAAAATAGTATCCAAGATTAATGCCTTGGAAGATTCATTTACAAATAAAACCGATTTAGAACTTCAAACATATACAACAAGTTTTCGTGAACAATTAAATAACGGAGCAACTCCTGAAGAAATCATGATGGAAGCATTTGCAGTCGTACGTGAAGCTTCGAAACGTATATTAGGAAAGCGGCACTATGATACGCAGTTAATGGGTGGTGCAGTATTAACTCAATCTCAAATTGCACAAATGCAAACGGGAGAGGGGAAAACATTAGTTGCAACACTACCTGCCTATGTAATGGCTCTACATGGTAAAGGAACGCATATTATTACGGCCAATGAATATTTGGCAAGCCGAGATTTTGAAGAGATGAAGCCATTATTTGAATTTTTGGGCTTAACAGTGGGATTAAATATTTCTGGTTTAGAAAATGACGAAAAACAAGTTGCCTATAATTGTGATATTACATATGGTACGGGGACAGAATTTGGCTTTGACTATTTAAGAGACCATATGGTGCAAAGTGAAGATCAGCTTGTGCAACGACCACTTTTTTACGCTTTAATCGATGAAGTGGATAGCATATTGATCGACGAAGCGAGAACTCCTTTGATCCTTGCAGGAAAGTCTAATGAGAGTTTAAATTTACTACCAATTATGCAGTTAGTCATTAGCTCCTTCAAAGACGAAGAAGATTACAATTATTACCCGGAGACCAAACAAATTGTGTTGTTGGACAATGGTGCAGATCGTCTAGAAGAAGCATTCGGCATTGATAATGTCTATGACCGTGAGCATCGTGAGTTTATGCATATCGCCATGCAGACACTTAGAGCAAAAGTAGTGATGCGTAAAGATGTGGACTATATTGTGAAAGACGACAAAATTATGATTGTGGATCCATATACTGGGCGTATTATGGAAGGCCGTACATTTAGCGACGGGCTTCACCAAGCAATCGAAGCCAAAGAAAAAGTTTCCATTAAAGAAGAAAATAATACACAAGCATCGATTATGATCCAACATTATTTCAGATTGTACAAACATGTATCTGGAATGACGGGTAGTGCCGTCCCTTCACGTGATGAGTTTTGGGAAACATACAACTTACGCGTAACGGAAATACCGACCAATAAACCAAACCAGCGCATCGATATGGAAACACTTGTCTATTTAACATACGAGGATAAGATCAAAAAGATTGTAGAAGAGACGAAAAAATACCATGAAACGGGTCGCCCTGTTTTAATCGGAACGACTTCAATCGAACAGTCTGAAAAACTTTCTTCCTATTTATATGATCTTGAAATCGAACATTCGATACTCAATGCAAAAACGGTAGAAGATGAAGCAGAGTTAATCTCGCAAGCAGGACAAATGAATAAAATCATGCTCGCAACAAATATGGCTGGACGTGGAACAGATATCAATTTAGGTGAAGGTGTAGCTGAACTTGGCGGTCTTCATATAATTGGGACAGAACTTCATAGTAGTGCCCGAATTGATATGCAGCTTCGTGGTCGAGGTGGACGTCAAGGGGATCCTGGTAGTTCGCAATTTATCATTTCATTAGAGGATGAGCTATTCCACTATTACGATGAAGAAGAGTTCGCTAAATACAAAAAGAAGTTGAAAACGGATGATTCTGGCTTAGTTATTTCACCTAATCCAAAAAAATTTGTGTATAATGTTCAAAATGTAATAGAAGGTATGCATTTCTCCAGTCGTTCTCATTTATTGAAATTAGATGATATTAATAACGACCAACAAGGCGTTATGTATAATTATCGAGAAAAAGCGTTAAAAGTGGAAAATATGCAAATGTTAATCATTGATGCCATGCATGAACGTTTCCATAGTCTAATCGATGAGCTTATCGATTCGAATGAAAATAATGCTGATGAATCGAGTATTGTGAATGAGATAATGGATGAGATTAAAATCATCTCAATGCTCACATCCTATGAAGAAGATACATTTACGTCATTAGATCCGGAAAATAAAGGGAAATTAAAAGAAGCATTAGAGACTGTTTATGAAAATGCCTTTGAGATTGTCAATAAGATAAATAGTGACAGCCAAGAGTGGAAAAATGTTCAGTCATACTATACAGAGACGCTAGACCGACTATGGATTAGCCATTTAAATAATCTACATCATTTAAGGGAAGGTATCGGGATTCGCGGATACGGTCAAGAAGATCCATATCGTTTGTACTCTTTCGATGCGCTTCACTTATTCCAAAATATGCTTTATACATTCTTTAGAGATGTTATTCGATATAATTTCCAAGTTAATGGTGTTAAAGAGGAACAATAGATTCTCATATTTTGGGCAGGAAGTGGTTCTCCACTTCCTGCCCTTTTTGGTGATTTCCTATTATAGTTTTTCCATCGTTTTTGTGTGAGAAATGGTTAAGATAAATAGATTGTTTAGGGAAACTGCGACGTAGTGAGGCGAATAAAGTGTCCGCTGTGATTTTCGCTACAGTCGTACGCTTTCCGCCGGGTGAGCGATGAGCCATCCCCGCCGCCCTTAGGCGTACGTTGGGATGGCTCATTAGCCCACTCATCCGGCAAGAGTCGACGGCTGTAGCGAAAATCAAAAGAAATTTCCCAATTATCCATATCATCCCGTTAAAAAACAAAATTTCAACCGGTTTTTCCATTGGATTTATCCAATAAATGGCTTAGGGCAACCAACCGATCACTGAGAGCAACCAGATCTACTACGAAAGCAACCAAATCAGCACGAGAGCAACCAAATTACCCGTGAAAGCAACCAATTCTCAAAATGGCTCTTTACTTGATGTGGGACAACTATAATTCCGACATATTATATGTCTTAAAGCCCGTCGAATACGCCTGGCCGGCATTTACTCGACTAGTTTGTCGTGTTCAGCTATCTTATTGTCGCGTTCGAGGTGTGCATTGTCGTGTTCAAAGGCGAGATTGTCTCGTTCAACCATTTATTGTTAATATAGAATTCTAATAATTCGGAAATTTCCATTGATTTTCGCTGCAGGCGGCGACTCCAGTGGGATCAAGTGAGTAAGATGAGACTTCACAACGTACGCGCAAGCGGCGGTGAAGGCTCATCACTCACCCCACGGAAAGCGTCCGTCCTGCAGCGAAAATCCTAGCGGTCACTAGTCAACGCACTGCGTCGCAGTTTCCCTAAACTGTGAACTATCTTTTTTGTGAGTATTTATTATTCATGAAATAAGCGGAATTAGTTAATCATCTAGCTTAGAAACATTACTTACTTAATTTGAAACATTTTCCCTCTCAAATCGTATACAATACAAGGGAAGAGGTGTTGATAATGAGAGCAGAACCAATAAATAAAATATCCAAAAAAGGATTACGCGTATGGAGAATCTATGGTGTTTTCCAAACACTCATTGCATTACTATTCGGTGCAGGAGTGGGAGTTATAAACTTCTTTACTGGTAAGTACATTTGGCTGTACATAGTAGATGTAGTAATTGTATTAATCATTGCGTATTTATTAATTTATTTATTTCCAAAAGTTAGATGGGTGCGCTGGCGCTATGAAGTAAGAGAACAAGAAATAGAACTGCAGCATGGTCTATTTGTTGTAAAACGGACATTAGTGCCGATGGTTCGTGTGCAACATGTTGACACAGAGCAAGGGCCAATTTTACGAAAATATGATTTGGCATCTATTACAATTTCAACAGCAGCAACGAATCATACGATACCCGCACTTATTACGGCAGAAGCGGATGAACTACGTGGCAGAATCTCTGTACTTGCAAGGGTGGCGGAAGATGATGTCTAAAGAAAAATACAAATTACATCCCATTTCCGCGGTAATTAACTTTGTTAAAGTATTAAAGGATATGCTTATCCCATTTATTGTAGTAATCGCGGTCAATGGATTTGGAGGTAGTGGGGATTCTGGAGATTGGTCCTCTTATATTATCTATGGTGTTTACGCAATTATTTTAATTTTTTTATTGGTCAGTGGCATTATTAAATGGAAACGTTTCAGATACTGGTTTGAAGAAGAGGAACTTCGAATTGAATATGGGTTGTTGGTGAAGAAAAAGCGATATATCCCTTTTGAGCGTATTCAAAGTTTGAACTATACGGAAGGGATTTTCCACAGACCATTTGGATTAGTGAAGGTAAAAGTAGAAACAGCTGGTGGCGGCGCAACTAAGGAAGCGGACGCGGAACTAACAGCGATTACAAAAGTGGCGGCAGAACAGATTAAATATGAAATGCTACAAGCTAAGAAAAAGTTACCCGAAGAATTAGAGGGGGCGCTAGTAGAACACCCACTTGTAAAAGAGGAGAAACGAGCAATCTTTAAAATGTCCGGAAAAGACTTGTTTATACTTGCAAGTACTTCTGGGGGAGTTGGTGTGTTTTTCTCAGGGCTAGCCGTGTTTGCTTCTCAATTTTCAAATGTTATTCCGTATGAAGCGATTTATGATGAAATCGTTGTGTTTATTCGTTTTGGGGCCCTTATTGTGGCATTAGCTGTTTTTATTGTTCTGTTAGTCGCTTGGGTCGTATCTGTTGGGCTCACTTTTATTAACTACTATCAATTTACAATTATAGTGGAGGACGATGAGATTATTATTACAAGAGGATTGTTAGAAAAGAAAAAAGTAACAATTCCTCTTTCCCGAATTCAAGGGATACGGGTAGTGGAGAATCCGTTACGCCAACTTATGGGGTATGCCACGGTAATAGTAGATAGTGCTGGAGGTTCTTTAGCGGAAAAAGATGAAAAGATCCGTTTAGTTCCACTAATTAAAAAAGCAAATATAATACCAATATTAGAAGAAATATTTCCGGAGCTTCCATTTAATACTGCCCTCACGAAAATACCGAAAAGGTCCAGAAAGTTTTTCTATCGTTTAGATTATATATGGATGATTCCGGTTGCCGCAGCAGTTAGCTATTTTTTCTATCCTTTTGGGTTGTTCTCGTTGCTCTTATTTCCATTAAGCTATGGGCTTGGTATCTGGCAACAGAAAACAGCGGGCTTTTATATGGATGAACGTCAGCTAGTAATACAATATCGATTATTTAGTAAAACAAAAGTGTGGATGGAGAAAAGAAGGATTCAATCGATGACGGAACGCACTACCCTTTTTCAAAAAAGAGCAAACGTCTCGTCAATCATTACAACCATTAAATCGGGTGTATCGGGAGATTCTACAACGATTCCACATATAAAAAAATCAGATGCTGAAATACTTTTAAATTGGTATGAACCACATCGAAAAACAAGCATAGAAAAAGAACAGCCACTAGATTAGGGCTGTTCTTTTTACTTCACTGACTTTAAGTGACTTTTACGTTTTCTCCAAGCAGCGATTCGTTTTGGATGGAAGTAAATAATACCAATCACAAACCCGGTGATGAGGCCTGCAATATGCGAAGTGGCATTTATATGTGGCTGAAGGAATGTCATGACAACACCTATCACGATTATGGGTACAATAACTTGTTTTAGCTGTGGCATGAAATTTCTCGTGTAATAAACTAAAGCTCCAAAGGCACCAAGTATACCGTAAATTGCCCCACTAGCTCCTACACTTTGATAATTCCAATCGTGTATTAAATAGGTAGCAATATTACCGACTAAACCAGCCAACAAATATATAGTTAAGAAACGAGCTTTACCCGCAATTTGCTCTAGCTCCGGTCCAAATAGATAAAGAGAGAACATATTGAATAACAGATGAAAAAAAGTCGCATGTAAAAACATCGGGGTAACTAAACGCCAATATTCACCTTCACTTATAAGTAAGTTAAAATGGATCCCTTTTGAGTATATTACATCTCCTAAAACAGGGATATTTGTTAAAATATAAATAACGATATTTAAAGCAAGCAAAGTAGAAACAACCGGATATAATCGAATGTACTGTTTAAAATTTTCAGTTCTCGTAAACATTAATTCACCTCAATTTTTCTACTAATAGTATAGCGTGTATAAGCTACATTTGAAAGGAGAAACGCTCATGATTACTGGAATAGGTTTAGATATAACAGAATTAACTAGAATAAAAAAAATTAAAGAAAAAACAAGTAAATTTGAAGAACGTATACTAACGAACAAAGAAATTGCACAAATGCAGCAATTATCTACTTCGCGACAAATAGAATTTTTAGCAGGGCGATTTGCAGCTAAAGAAGCATTTTCTAAAGCATTAGGAACGGGAATAGGGAAAGAATGTAGCTTTCATGATATTGAAATCTTAAAGGAAGATAAGGGGAAACCAAGTCTTTATTTTAAAGGAAACCAAGTAAATGGCTTTGTCTCCATTACCCATACAAAAGAATATGCTGCCGCCCAAGTAATTCTACAATCATAACCGGTCGTCCAACTACATACAATGAACGAACGCAGTGATAATAGAAAGGATGGACTGATTGAAAAGCCGAGTGGCCAAACTGTTATTTGTATTAGCAATGATGATCCTGGTACTATCTGCATGTGGAGCTGAGTCAAAAGAGGACGTATTAAAAAAATTGAGTAATAAGTGGGTGGATGCAAAAGGATATGAGTTAACTGCGGAGATGAGCATCTTAACTGGTCAAGAGCCGAGAGTGTATGATGTGGAAGTTTGGCATACAAAGCCTGATTTTTACCGCGTAAAAGTATCGGATTCGAATACTGAAAATACGCAAATGATTGTACGCAATACTGAAGGGGTTTTTGTTGTAACACCAGCGCTTAACAAAACGTATAAATTCCAAAGTAACTGGCCAGCGGAAAATAGCCAAGCTTACTTAATCGGTTCGCTTGCGCAAGATATAAAAAATGATAAATCTTCTACATTTAAAGAAGAAGGAAATAACTATGTATTCGAAACGAAAACATCGAATAACCACAAAAACATGCTGCCAACTCAAAAAATTTATATCGACAAAAAGACTCTATTACCAAAAGATGTTGCTATATTGAATGAAAATAAAGAAGAGCAGATCCATATTAAATTCAAACAAGTATCGCTTGGTAAAGCGCATGCAGCGGGAGAGTACAAAATTGATCAGACACCAACTGGTAAAGTGGATGAGGGTACTGTAGAGACTTCAGCAGAAATGGAAAACCAAGAATTCGAAACGCATTATCCTGTTATTCAGTGGGAAGGTGTTCACTTAATCGATGAAAAAGAAATGAAAGTGGAAGATGATAAACGAGTTATTTTAACGTTTAGTGGTGAAAAAGAATTTACGATTGTTCAGCAACTTAGCGATCCAAGTGTATCTTCTACAATTCCGGTATTTGCACCAGGTGATCCGGTAGATTTAGGGGTAGCTGTTGGGGCGGTAACAGATCAGTCTCTTACTTGGGAACAAGATGGCATGTCATTCTTCATCGCCTCTACATCATTGACGAAAGAAGAAATGATTGAAGTAGCCGCATCAATGACGATAGCTGGTCTGAAGTAAATTAACTTAATCAGCAAATGTATTTGCTGATTAAGTTAAGCCTCCGGCGGATGTCACAAATTTTGTAAGGAATTAATTGCGCTAGCGCAATTCAAAATTTGGACGCAATTACACCGAGGTGTAATTGATTGACGACTTCTTCTCACTAGTAGGATAATTAGAGAAACAATCGTAAAACAAAAGAAAAAAGAGGGAAGTCTCATGACTCAACCATACTATCGACCAACATTTATCCAGGTAAGTTTAAAAGCAATCGAGACTAATATTAAGCGATTAAAAGAAAAATTGCCCGAACCTACAAAAATAATGGCTGTTGTAAAAGCAAATGCATACGGACATGGGGCAATTGAAGTCGCAAATACTGCCTTACAAGCAGGTGCTACTCAATTAGCCGTAGCAACTCCGGAGGAAGCGATTCAGTTAAGGGAAGCAGGAATCACTGCGGATATACTTGTTCTCGGAGCTTCCCCGATCTCTTTTTTACCCCTTGCAACAGAACGCAACATTACCTTAACAGCATATTCATACGAGTGGTTATTTGCTACAAGTCACTACACAAAACCTTTTAAAATGCATATAAAAATTGACAGTGGTATGGGGCGTATTGGCATTGTAGAAGAGGAAGAATTAAAGAAGGCACTCGCTTTTATACGAGAAAGAAATTGGATAGAAGTAACGGGTGTGTATACGCATTTTTCGACAGCAGACGAGGAAGACCAACATCAGTTAAATAAACAAATAGCGGCTTTCGAGCGGATGCTTCATTTATTTGAACAACGACCGGCAACTATACACACTGCCAATAGTGCGGCGACCCTTAGAATCCCTAGTCAACATTGGGATGCTGTACGTTTTGGCATATCGATGTATGGAATTGCCCCATCACCTTGGATAGATGAAAACCTTCCATTTCCATTGGAACGGGCACTTTCACTACATACGGAAGTAGTGCATGTGAAGAAAGTGAAAAAAGAGACTACGATTGGTTATGGTGCAACGTATACAGCTCCATCAGATGAATGGATTGCAACGCTTCCGATTGGTTATGCAGATGGTCTCCTTCGAAAGTTGCATAACCAATTCGTTTTGATAAAAGGAAAAAGAATGCCGATTGTTGGAAGGATTTGCATGGATCAATGCATGATTCGTTTAGATGAACAAGTGAATATCGGTGAAAAAGTAGTGTTGCTAGGGAAACAAATGAATGAAGAGATTAGAATTGAAGAATGGGCAAACGCTTTACAGACAATACCATATGAAATCTGCTGCACCTTTTCCAATAGACTACCTAGATTATATAGTGAATAACTCTTCGACAAAACTCGAACTTCGTGCATGATTTGTCTAACCATTTCTTATAATGTCTTTTATTATGCCTCTAGTAATGGTAAGATTAAGTATATTGTCATATAGGGAAATGTTTTGTCGGAGGTGTTTGCTGTGGTAAGTGGAAAAAAGAAAAAGGAAGCAATTATTGAGCTTCCAATGCAAATGGTTAATGAAGGAGTAAAAATTGTCAAACAATCATTCGCTACAAGTGAAAATATTGTTCGTGTCCAAGCAAATGAATACATTAAGAAAGGCCAGGCAAATCTTATAAGAGAAGCGATGATGAAAGGTTATGTTGAAATGTCCCATATAAATTTATCCATAAGTTCGGAATGTTTACATGCGGAATATGAAGCGCAACATACGACAGAGCGACTCGTAAGTGGAGGATGAAAACTTGATCGTAAAACGTGGTGACGTTTTTTTTGCAGATTTATCACCTGTAATCGGGTCTGAGCAAGGTGGAACCAGACCCGTTTTGGTGATTCAAAATGATATAGGGAATCGATTCAGTCCTACTGTTATCATTGCAGCAATTACCGCTCAAATTCAAAAAGCAAAATTACCAACACATGTGGAAATCAATGCAAAACAGTATGATTTTGAACGAGATTCGGTTATTTTGTTAGAACAATTGCGTACGATAGACAAATCTAGGCTCACCGATAAAATTACACATTTGGATGAGGATGTTATGTGTGAAGTCGATCATGCATTAGGAATAAGCTTAGGTATTGTAAAATTTTAATACATAGATAAAACGCAATGTGTAGCCGACAAATACACATTGTGTTTTTTATTTTTAGCCATAAAAGATGTAAAGTAGACTGTTTTTCGTTAGAATATAGATATGGATATTTAAAAGAGGAGATGTGCGAAAGGATATGGATAAACAAATTGCGACTTACATTCAAGTAAATATAGATAGTATTTTAGAAAAATGGAAAGCGAAAATGGAAGACGATCAAGATGATCGATTTTTTCAAATAATGTCTGATCAAGTTGTTGATACAGCAGTTCGCGAATTTGGTGAACTGATGGTTTCTAGTTTAACAGCAAGTGAAGAAACCTACGATGAGAAGCTGAAGGATTTTTCTATCCAAATTGTTCGTTATGGCTGGTCAATCACTTTTGTACTGAGAGCACTTACCAATTTCACGGAAGTAATCTATGAAGAAATGGAAGAGGCAGGATCGTTAAACGAAAGCAATTATAAATCATTTAGGGAAATTTTAACAAAATGGATTACGCCACTTAATCATAGTGTAGTAGATGCTTATTCTAAAGTATGGGAAAAAACTGTGAGTTTACAAAAAATTGCATTGCAAGAACTTTCGGCTTCCCTTATTCCTGTATTTGATAAAATTTCTGTCATGCCGCTAGTAGGTACGATTGATACAGAACGTGCAAAGCTTATCATGGAAAACTTACTGCAAGGCGTTGTAAAGCATCGTGCAGAGGTAGTATTGATTGATATTACTGGCGTACCGGTCGTAGATACAATGGTCGCTCATCATATTATTCAAGCGGCGGATGCCGTTCGTTTAGTAGGGGCTAAATGTATGCTCGTCGGTATTCGTCCAGAAATCGCTCAAACAATTGTAACGCTCGGTATTAATTTAACTGATTTTACCACGACAAGTACATTACAAAGAGGTATGGAACAGGCTCTAGCTTTAACAAATCGAGCGATTGTAGAGGTGGATACAAAATGATGGCTAGAATTCCGATTTTAAAATTAAGAGAATGCTTAATTGTTTCTATTCAATGGGAATTAGATGATCAAACTGCCTTGGCATTTCAAGAAGATTTATTGGCAAAGTTGMATACAACCGCAGCAAGGGGAGTAGTACTTGATTTGACTCCAATTGACTTTATTGATTCGTTCATCGCAAAAGTTCTTGGAGATGTCATTAGTATGTCAGGCTTAATGGGGGCAAAAGTGGTCATTACAGGTATACAGCCAGCTGTTGCCATTACATTAATCGAATTAGGTATTAGGCTAGAAAATGTTGTAACAGCTTTAGATTTAGAAAATGGATTGGAAAAATTAGAACGAGAATTGGAGGACTAATCCATTATGAACTTAAGGTCTTCTGTTGATATTATAACGGAGTGGGACATAGTTGCTGCTAGGCAGCTTGGAAGAAATGAAGCGAAGGATGTTGGCTTCGGTACAGTTGACCAAGCTAGAATTACAACGGCGATTAGTGAACTTGCTCGTAATATTTATTTATATGCTGGAAAAGGAAACATAGAAATAAAACAAATTACAGAAGGCAATCTTAAAGGGTTATTAGTTATTGCATCTGACAAGGGCCCAGGCATAGCAGATGTTCGTAAAGTAATGGAAGATGGATATACAACATCTGGGGGATTAGGAGCTGGACTACCTGGAGTAAAACGGCTCATGGATAACTTTAAGATTGAAACAGTAGTAGGTGAAGGAACGGTGATTACAGCAACCAAGTGGATGAGGTAGGAAGGATGGAGTGAATAATGCCTCAAGAATTTAAAAAACAATATAAAGAAGTTTTAGAAAAGTATATATTAAGACAGACGGAACATAATTTATACGAAGGTCAAAATATTAGTAGGCAACTAATTCAGAAGAATATCTCTCCTGAGGAAGTTATTAGTATACATAAGGCATCACTAGAAGAGATAATGCCGGATTTAGACGGCGATGTACAGCATTCTTTTGACCTCCTCATTGAAGTGATGGTTCGCTATGGACTGGCACTAAAAGAGCATCAGACGTTGATTCAAAAACAGCAAAATCTGAAGATGGAAATGGAACTTGCTGCGAACGTGCAACAAACATTATTAAAAACAAAAGTACCAAAAATAGTAGATTTAGATATCGGTATTATTTCAGTGCCAGTAAAAGAAATGAATGGAGATTATGCACACTTTTTGCATGACAGTGAACATGTTGGTATTGCAGTAGCAGATGTTATCGGAAAAGGTATTCCGGCTGCCTTGTGCATGTCCATGATTAAATATGGGATGGATAGTTTAGACGGAGCAGAAACAGATCCGGTAATAGTGTTAGATGTAATCAACCGAATTGTGGAAAAAAGTGTAAGCGACTCCATGTTTATTTCTATGTTTTACGGCAAATATGATACACCCAAAAGTGAATTTACCTACGCTTCGGCTGGACATGAACCACCACTTTTTTACTGTTCGGAGTCATCAAGTTTTTCTGAGTTACAAGCAAAAGGTTTATTATTAGGTGTTATTCCAAATGTAAAATATGAACAACATTCCATCACACTAAATAAAGGTGATTTTATCGTAATGATGACAGATGGGGTAACAGAATGTCGTTCAAAAGAAGGCTTTATCGAACAACAAACAGTTATGAATATTATTGAAAATGTTAAAGATCAATCTGCTCAAGAAATGGTAGAGTATGTGTTTCATAAGTTGGAAGAATTACAAGACTTTGAACAGCGAGACGATTTCACCCTTGTGATTTTCAAGAAAGTATAGTTTTTTATAGTAACTGATGTTTAACTTTAGTTGAATTGTGGTATTAAAAACATATATAGATAAAACGGGGGATAAAACACATGAATATTTCAGTAAAGCTTCAACAAAAAGATTTGCTAATAGTTAACGGTATTATTACTGGTGAAATTGATGCATTTACAGCACCAATTCTAAGAGAAAAACTAGCAGAAATTGACTTGAAAGAAAATCTTCAAGTAATAATAGACTTATCAGAAGTATCTTATATGGATAGTACAGGACTCGGAGTCTTTGTTGGCTTTTATAAGAGTATTAATGTATCCAATGGTCATATGGAGCTAATCGGTCTTTCATCTCGTTTAAAACGATTGTTTGATATTACTGGTCTAGGAGAAATAATGGATATTCAAGCAAGTAGTGGAGAGGTGAAAATAGATGAAACCGTTTGATTATGTTGAAATTCGAATACCTGCAAAGCCACAATATGTAAGTGTAGCACGTTTAACGATTTCAGGTTTAGCAAATCGGGTTGGATTTACATATGACGATATAGAAGATTTAAAAATCGCTGCGAGTGAAGCGATTACAAACGCAGTGCAACATGCTTATTCCGAAGACGAAGAAGGCGAAGTTGTAATTGGATGCGCAATGTACGAAGCTAAAATTGAAATCATGGTAGCAGACCACGGAAAAAGTTTTGACTTCGAAGAAACGAAAGCACAAGTTGGACCTTATAGTGAATTAGAGGAAGTATCCTTTTTAAGAGAAGGTGGACTTGGATTATACTTAATCGAAACATTAATGGACGAAGTAAAGGTTCATCAACAGGAAGGTATAACTGTATTTATGACGAAGCATGTCGGAATAGAGCAGGTGGATGGTAATGTCAGACACATCTCTTCCTAATAAGCAATCTAAGGAAAAAATCCTTGAATGGATAAGCGAATATCAAAGAACAGAGAGTGAAGAGGCTCAGACCAATTTAGTCTTAAATTACACTAGATTGGTTGAGTCAATTTCCAGGAAATATTCAAATGGCAAATCTCATCATGAAGACATTGTACAAGTTGGGATGGTAGGACTGCTTGGTGCAATTCGAAGATATGATCCGGCATTCGGTAAAAACTTTGAAGCGTTCGCTATTCCAACAATTATAGGTGAGATAAAACGTTTTCTACGAGATAAAACGTGGGCAGTGCATGTACCAAGGAGAATAAAAGAACTTGGACCTAGAATAAGGGCTGCAGTAGAAACACTTACAATCGAATTCCAACGCTCTCCTTTAGTTCCAGAAATCGCAGAATACTTAAATGTAGACGTTGAGGATGTATTAGAGGCAATGGAAATGGGAAAAAGCTATCAAGCATTATCTATGGATCACTCACTTGAATCCGATTCGGACGGAAGTACGATTACGCTATTTGATGTAATCGGAAAAGCGGACGGTGAATTTGAAAAGACCGACCAGCGTTTACTTGTAGCTAATGCGCTGGATGTGTTGTCTGAACGTGAAAAGGAAGTAATTCAATTTACATATATGGAGCAGCTGAGCCAAAAAGAAACAGGCGATCGACTCGGGATTTCACAAATGCATGTTTCGAGAATTCAGCGAAAAGCAATTAAAAAATTGCAAGAGGCAATATTAGCGTCAGGTGGAGTAATGAATTGAAAAATTTTTCAGACGATCACGTACAGTTATTAGTGTTTCAAGAAGCCAAGTCGGGTAATTTAGAATCGGGGGATACATACTATGTATCCAAAAATGAAAACTTCATGCTTTGCGCTATTGCGGATGGTTTAGGAAACGGACCAATTGCAAAAGAGTCTGCGGATGTTATTCCAGAAGTATTGGAGAAATATCCAGATGAAACACTAGACGAATTATTACTGCTATGTAACGAACGAATGATTCAAAAAAGAGGCGCAGCTGTTGCCATCGTAAAAATAGATTACAATCTCCAAACTATCTCTTATAGTTGTATAGGAAACATTAAGTTTTATATGTACCAACAAGAAACTGATAAAATGATATACCCATTACCTGTTATGGGGTATTTATCCGGTAGGAAACAAAAAGTGAAGACGCAAACGTATGCATGTAAAAAAAATGATTTATTCATAATGCATTCTGATGGCGTGAATATGAATAGCCCTAAAAAAACGATTAAAAATGCACGTAACGCCACATGTCTTTATAATTCGGTCCTCGAAGCAATTGAACATGGTGACGACGCCACATTTATAGTTGGAAGCTTACTCTAGAAAAGATTAGAGTAAGCTTTTTTGTGTTAAAATATAACTTATACGGAAAGGGTGTGTTTGTTTTGGAAATAAAAAAAATGCTTCAGCTCGTTTCTAAAGAAACAGGCGTAAAATCATCACAAGCTGAACAAGTTATCAAATTATTAGAAGAAGGAAATACAGTTCCTTTTATCGCGCGTTATAGAAAAGAACAAACTGGTTCTTTAGATGAGGTTCAAATAAAAGCAGTGGAAGATCGCTACAACTACATACAACAATTAGAACAGCGAAAAGAAGAAGTGATTCGCCTCATTGATGAACAAGGGAAATTAACAGAAGAACTAAGCAACGCTATTCAAAATGCAACCGTGTTGCAACGATTGGAGGATTTATATCGCCCATACAAGCAAAAACGTAGAACAAAAGCGACAATTGCAAAAGAAAAAGGCTTAGAGCCACTGGCCGGATTGTTAATGACTTTTCCAAAAGAGTCTGTTTCTGTAATAGCGGAAGATTTTTTGAATGAAGAACTACAGGTGCTTACGACAGAAGATGCCCTCCAAGGAGCGAGAGACATTCTCGCAGAGCAATTTGCAGATGACCCAAAAATCCGAGAACAAATCCGCAACATCTCACGTGCGGATGGACTAATAATCAGTTCTGTGAAAAAGGCTGAATTAGACGAGAAGAATGTATTTGAAATGTACTATGAATACGAAGAACCGGTAAAAAAAATAGTGCCACATCGCACTCTAGCGCTTAACCGCGGTGAAAAAGAGGATGTACTAAAAGTAAGTATCCAAGTTCCAATAAATAAAGTAACGACAGTCATGCAAAACGAATGGATACCAACTCATTCATCAAGTGAGGCTGTAGAACATGTAAAATTAGCAATAGAGGACTCATATAAGCGCTTAATACAGCCTTCTGTAGAGCGTGAAATCCGAACGGAACTTACAGAAAAGGCAGAAACACAAGCAATTCACATTTTTTCTGAGAACTTGCGAAACCTTTTATTACAACCACCTTTAAAAGGAAAAGTAATACTTGGCGTCGATCCTGCCTACCGTACTGGATGTAAACTAGCGGTAGTGGATGACACAGGTAAACTACTAGAGGTTTCCGCAATCTATCCACATGCACCAAGAATGGATGTAGAAGGTTCCAAAAAGAAAGTTCTTTCTTATATTAAGAAGTACCCGATTTCGTTAATCGCTATTGGAAATGGTACAGCCTCTCGTGAAACAGAGCAATTTATAGTAGATTGTCTGAAAGAAGTAGACGGTGATGTGGCATACGTTATTGTCAATGAAGCAGGGGCAAGTGTATATTCTGCATCCGAAACAGCGAGACATGAATTCCCTGATCTTCAAGTGGAGCAGCGAAGCGCAGTATCAATCGCGAGAAGATTACAAGATCCACTTGCTGAACTAGTAAAAATAGATCCAAAAGCGGTAGGGGTAGGCCAATACCAACATGACGTATCACAGAAGAAATTATCCGAATCACTCTCTTTTATAGTAGAAACTGCGGTTAACCAAGTAGGAGTGAACGTAAATACAGCATCTGCATCCCTGTTGCAATACGTTTCAGGGCTTTCCAAAACAGTTGCAGAAAACGTTGTGAATTTACGAAATGAGCAAGGAAGATTCACTTCTAGAGCACAGTTAAAGAAAATACCACGTCTAGGTGCTAAAACATACGAGCAAGCAATTGGATTTTTACGAGTACCAGATGCCAAAAATCCGTTCGACGCAACAGGTATTCATCCTGAAAGTTATAAGGCTGCCGAACAAGTTTTAGCAATAGTCGGTCTGAAAAAAGAACAAATTGGCTCCAAAGAAACTGAAGAAGCTTTAAAAAACATTTCAATAGAAGAAGTTAGTAAAGAATTAGAAATTGGCGACATCACATTAAAAGATATTGTAGACACATTGATTAAACCAGCGCGTGATCCACGGGAAGCTTTCCCACAACCCATTTTGAAAACAGATGTACTTAAAATGGAAGACCTAAAAGCGGGAATGGAACTCCAAGGAACAGTTAGGAATGTAGTTGATTTTGGTGCCTTTGTTGATGTCGGGGTTAAGCAGGATGGGCTAGTCCACATTTCAAAATTGAAAAAAGGCTTTGTGAAACACCCATTAGATGTTGTTTCATTAGGAGATATAGTAACAGTATGGGTAGACCAGTTCGACGCAAATAAAGGAAGAATTGCACTTACAATGCTTCCTCCAGAGCAACAAGTGTAATAAATGAAGAGTTGTCCATTGTGTAAGCATTGGACAACCTCTTTTTAATAGGAGTGAGCAGTGAATGACGGATGAAAAACTGACTGAATTAGTTAGTAGTGTATCAAAAGAAGTTTTTAGGAAAGACTTTCGACATGATGCTTATTTTAATAAACGTCTTCGCACTACAGGTGGGAGATATATGTTAAGAACACACCATATAGAAATTAATCCACTAGTTTTTGAAAAGCATGGAATGGAAGAATTGATTGGGGTGATTAAGCATGAGCTTTGTCACTATCATTTACATATAGAAGGAAAAGGGTACAAACATCGAGATGCAGATTTTAGGGAGCTATTAAAAAGAACTAATTCTCCAAGGTTTTGTTCAACTCTTGTAGAACGAAATGAGCGCGTAAGAAGCAAAATCTATACCTATCAATGTACAAAATGCTCCTTGCTATATAATCGGAAAATTCGTTTAAATACTAACAAATACAGATGTGGCAAGTGTTTGGGTGATCTAATTTTAGTTTCTACAAATAAACTTAAATAAAATTCACAAAAGTAGTTGACGTTTTGTAAAAGGCTCTTTATAATAGAAAAAGTCGAGAAGAACAAAACGACAAAAATTATTCCGAAGTAGCTCAGTGGTAGAGCAATCGGCTGTTAACCGATCGGTCGTAGGTTCGAGTCCTACCTTCGGAGCCATTTATATGGCCCCTTGGTCAAGCGGTTAAGACACCGCCCTTTCACGGCGGTAACACGGGTTCGAATCCCGTAGGGGTCATTTCAATTTTATATTTTCAAAGGTCCCGTGGTGTAGCGGTTAACATGCCTGCCTGTCACGCAGGAGATCGCCGGTTCGATCCCGGTCGGGACCGCCATGTTGGGGTATAGCCAAGCGGTAAGGCAACGGATTTTGATTCCGTCATGCCCTGGTTCGAATCCAGGTACCCCAGCCATTTATTTGTACGAGCCATTAGCTCAGTTGGTAGAGCATCTGACTTTTAATCAGAGGGTCGTAGGTTCGAATCCTACATGGCTCATCAATTTATTGTTGACAGACTTAGTTGATAAGAGTATAATAAGTTTTGTCCTACTGAAACTACGCGGTCGTGGCGGAATGGCAGACGCGCTAGGTTGAGGGCCTAGTGGGGGATAACCCCGTGGAGGTTCAAGTCCTCTCGGCCGCACCAAAGCACACATTAAGCGCCCGTAGCTCAATTGGATAGAGCGTCTGACTACGGATCAGAAGGTTGTGGGTTCGACTCCTGCCGGGCGCGCCAAACAAACAATAATATTGAAATTTTATATATGCGGGTGTAGTTTAGTGGTAAAACCTCAGCCTTCCAAGCTGATGATGAGAGTTCGATTCTCTTCACCCGCTCCATTATTTAAAACCATGAACATTGAAAACTGAACATGCAAAACGTTAAGAAATATAGCTTAAAAGATTAACTTCGGTTAACTTGATAGCAAAACAATTTTGACATCATTTAATGATGATGCCAGCAAAACAAATGAGCTTTTTAAGTTCTCTATTATGGAGAGTTTGATCCTGGCTCAGGACGAACGCTGGCGGCGTGCCTAATACATGCAAGTCGAGCGAATGATGAAGAAGCTTGCTTCTTCTGATTTAGCGGCGGACGGGTGAGTAACACGTGGGCAA
>NZ_JBFTLO010000027.1:0-41832 GCF_056396485.1 Psychrobacillus sp. 05T411
ATCGTTATTGTCAATTTCACCAACTCCAGACATGGTTTAGCAGCGATTTCCGTAAGAGAAAATGAAATTGCGTCTGATGCGATGGGGATCAATACGACTTATTATAAGGTAATTGCATTTGCAATCGGCTCATTCTTTGCGGGAGTAGCGGGTGCTTTATTTTCACATAACTTTTATATTATCCAACCGAGTCAGTTCGGCTTTTTAAAGTCATTTGATATTTTAATTTTTGTTGTTCTAGGTGGTCTTGGTAGTCTATCAGGTGCTGTTCTTTCAGCCGTCTTATTAACYATAGTTTCTACCTATCTTCAAGGATATCCAGAAACTCGCATGATTATTTATAGTCTTGTATTAATTATAGTAATGTTATATCGACCTAAAGGATTAATGGGTACGATGGAAATTACGGATTACTTCAAACTTTGGAGAACACCTAAAGGAGGCGGCCAACATGGAAAATAAGCCTTTACTAGAGGTAAAAAATACCGGTATTCAGTTTGGTGGTTTAAAAGCTGTTCAAAACTTAAATATGGTATTAAATCAAGGAGAATTAGTTGGGCTTATTGGTCCCAATGGCGCTGGGAAAACGACTAGTTTTAACCTGCTAACTGGAGTTTATGTTCCTACTGAAGGAGATATCCTTTTTAATGGAGAACGGATTAATGGCTTACCTCCTTTTAAAGTGACTAGAAAAGGGGTTAGCCGTACCTTCCAAAATATCCGCCTTTTTAATGAACTTTCTGTATTAGATAATGTAAAAGTTGCTTATCACTCAATTGCTAAGCATTCTATCATCAGTTCTATTTTAAGACTTCCTTCCCATTTTTCTGGTGAAAAAGAAATGGAAGAAAAATCAATTGAATTTCTGAAAATTTTTAGTTTAGACAAGTATAAGGATGAGTTAGCAAAAAATTTACCGTATGGACAGCAAAGAAGATTAGAGATTGCTCGCGCCTTAGCAGCCAATCCAAAACTTCTTTTATTAGATGAACCTGCAGCAGGGATGAACCCACAAGAAACAAAGGATTTAATGGACTTAATTGCCTTTATTCGAAATAAGTTCGATTTGACTATTTTACTCATTGAACACGATATGAATTTAGTTATGGGTGTTTGTGAAAGAATTTATGTACTCGACCATGGTCAGCTTCTTGCGGAAGGATCACCGGAAGTGATTCGTAACCATCCTAAGGTTATTGAGGCTTATTTAGGGGAGGAAGTTCACGATGTCAATGCTTAAAGTGGAAAATATAGATGTATTTTACGGGAATATTCAAGCTCTTAAAGATGTGTCGATTGATGTAAATGAAGGTGAAATTGTAACGTTAATCGGTGCGAATGGTGCTGGGAAAAGTACCTTGCTGAAAACCTTGTCTGGCTTATTAAAACCGAAAAAAGGAAAAATTGAATTTCTGGATAAATCTATTTCTGGTAAACAAGCACAAACTATTGTAAAGTCGGGAATTTCACATGTTCCGGAAGGACGTCGTGTGTTCGCAAACCTAACAGTAGAAGAAAACTTAGAATTAGGCGCTTTTTTACGGAAGGATAAGGCTGGGATTCATAGTGATATGCAAAAAGTATATGAGATTTTCCCTAGGCTTTTGGAACGTAAAAAACAACTTTCAGGTACACTTTCCGGTGGAGAACAACAAATGCTCGCAATGGGTCGTGCAATTATGGCAAAGCCGAAACTAGTTTTACTTGATGAACCATCGATGGGGTTAGCTCCTTTAATGGTTAAAACAATCTTTCAAGTGATTGAAGATATTAACCGGGATGGTACAACTGTTTTATTGGTCGAACAAAACGCTAACATGGCCCTTTCTGTAGCGACTCGTGGCTATGTAATCGAAACTGGTAGAGTGGTTCTTTCTGGCCCTGCCAAAGAACTTCAAGCAAGTGAAGAAGTACGACAAGCGTATTTAGGTGGGCACTAATAATAAAGACTTTCACTAAGACATACTAACTTGGTGAAAGTTTTTTTATTGTTTAGGAAACTATAAAAGTTTAGATGTTTTTTATCTTGTACGTGATATAGGGATAATGTGTCGTAACTATTCTCGTTTCACTCCAAGTAAAGAGCTTTTTGAAAAAATGGTTGCTTTCATCGGCAAAATGGTTGCTCTCGCGCTTATTTGATTGCTTTCGGTATAAAATTGGTTGCTCACAACGACTGATTATTTGCCCTTATCCATTTACTAGAAATAAAAGTATAATAAACACTGCTTCCTCACAAGTTGGACTGATAAATAAGCAATTTATTGTGTTTTGCAGCGGAAATACCTTAAGACGTATTATTCCTAATATGTGCGTCATTCCATTCATCGTTTCCACTTGCTAAAATGTAGCAGAAACGGGAACTCGCGTATTTAATCTTAGAAAATGATTAATAGATTGGGTATGAGGGTAGTTCAAATGGTATAATCATTTGGAATGCTTTTTAGAGGGGAAAGTTAAATGAATAAAACACTCAAATTTTGGATACTCACACTGATTACTTTTACGATGATAGCTATTTTAAGTAGTTCCTTTTTTTCTGGCTATTTAGTTACGAAGAATAGTTTAATTGACAAATCGTTAGAGCAAAACGAAATGTATGCTTTAAAACTAGCGCAAATGTCCGAAGAAGTTTTTGAGACAATGCAAGCTAATTTAGAGGCAAGAAAAATAGATGTAATGGAACATATAGATAACCAAGAAGAACTAACCAATATACTAAACCAGTTATTAATAAGTGGAAAAAATTTCAACTCACTTTCTGTCATTGGAAATGATGGTGTCGCTATTGCTACTTCACCAAATGTGGGTATTACAGGTAATAAAATTGAATCTCCAGGTGTAGAGGAAGGACTTCGCACAAAAAAAAGTTTTATTTCAAAACCATATAAAGCTATAACCGGTAGACTTTTAATACTTGTGTCCATTCCATTATTTGATGATTCTAATACATATCTTGGTATGCTAAACGGGACGATTTATTTACAAGAAGAAAACTTTATTCACAATATTTTAGCGAGGCACTTTAGTGAAGATGGTTCCTATGTTTTTGTGGTCGATGAAGAAGGTACATTAATTTATCATCCGGAAAAAAATAGGATTGGGGAAGATGTTAGTGATAATGAAGTGATTCAAAGCCTATTGAAAGGCAAAAGAGGGTCTAAAGAAATATATAATACGAAAGGCGCCCATTTTTTAGCTGGATATTCCTATATTCCCGAAAGTCATTGGGGGATTGTTTCGCAAACTCCTTTTGACATTAGTCTACAACCGCTAAGTAGTATTATGACCAAAATGTTTTTTTACACGCTTCCATTTGTTATTTTGTTTTTTGTTTTAGCCTATTTGTTATCGGCTAGATTAGCTTCGCCTTTGAGGAAGTTAGCCATTTCTACGATGAATTCACAGCAGGGAGATATATCTGTTGAAAATTTAAATATTTCAACTTGGTATTTCGAAGCGAGACAACTGACGGAAACAATTGAGAATTATCGAAAACTCCAAGAGGAAGAAGTTGCAAATTTT
Source organism: Psychrobacillus sp. 05T411 (assembly GCF_056396485.1). Classification (NCBI taxonomy): domain Bacteria; kingdom Bacillati; phylum Bacillota; class Bacilli; order Caryophanales; family Bacillaceae; genus Psychrobacillus; species Psychrobacillus sp. 05T411. Next base: position 3,526 of record NZ_JBFTLO010000027.1, read on the forward strand.
AAGCATCAGTCGTTAACAGATCCGCTTACAGGATTGAAAAATAGAAGATATTCAGAGTTGTTCTTCAGTGATTTATTGGAACAAAAATGTATTTTTTCTATTATTAGTATAGATATTGATTATTTTAAAAAAGTGAATGATGTATTTGGTCATCAAACAGGGGACGAAACATTACAATTTTTAGCGCACAAAATGATGTCAGTCGTTTCGGAAAATGGTGTTTGTGTTCGACTGGGTGGAGAAGAGTTTGTTATCATATTACCAAATTGCATGGTAGATGAGGCATATGCACTTGCAGAAGAATTAAGAAAAGAAGTTGAAATGAGTATCCTACCGTTGAACAGAAGAATGACAATTTMTGCAGGTGTTGGAGAGTATAAAGCGAATAAAGAAACTGTGAGTGAACTTTTGAATCGGGTCGATGAGGCTTTGTATGTTGCCAAATCAGAAGGAAGAAATAGAACAGTTATTTCTCCTTAAAAAAAGAAGTTTTTCTCGCTATGAATGCGAAAAAAACTTCTTTTTTATTTACTCTTTTTCATCACATATAAAATACCTTCTACAATCAATCCTATTACTAAACCGAAAGAAGTAAAGATGAATAAGGATAGAATACCGACAAGATCACCAAATTCTTCTGTACCAGCAAGAAATGAACGAAATAATTCAATAAATCCAATGGCAAGACCTATTGTGAATATGTAAAATCCTTTATATAATTTATACATTAACAAAGCTGCAGCTATTACGCCGACAGCAACCGAAAATGCAGCAAAAGCGACGAAGTTCATAATAACTAAATCTTGACCAAGTACGTATTTTACCCCTAAAATAAGTAAAAACATGGATAAAAAAATCATTATACCAGCAATTTTATTGTATTTTTTCAGCAAGTGCATTCCCTTCTTTCTCAACACTAATCATACTGGAATTCATTTGTTTTTCCAACTACTAGAATAATACTTTGAAAGGAATGATAGAGATAACAGAACATTATTTTCAACTTAAAGCGAGTTGGCCAGGCAATCGAAATGATGTAGGAGAAATTCAAGCGGAGCATTTATCTACAAAAGTATCCATTCCAAAAGAGATGGATGGCCCTGGAATTGGGACAAATCCTGATGAAATGCTACTTGGAGCTGCGGCGACATGTTATATTATTACGCTTGCAGCGATGCTTGAACGTAGTAAAATAGCAAAAAACTCTCTTAACATGGAATCAACCGCAGTAGTCGATGTGACGAATGGCGTGTTCACATACAAAAAGATCATCCATCGACCAGTGATTGTCATTGAAAATGAAAAAGATCGAGCAATGACGCTGAAACTAGCTCAAAAAGCCGAAACGTCCTGTATGATTAGCCGTGCAATACAAGGAAACGTAGAATTACAATTGGAGCCAACTATTTTGGTTAATTTGAAACAGTAAACGAAAATAGCTCTTTGACTTTATTTGGTCAAAGGGCTATTTCTATTAAATAACATATTCAAACACACAAATGAAATGACTTATTGTCCCTAATAAAATGAAAATATGAAAGATTTCATGGAATCCTAACTTTTTGATAAAAGGTATATTAGGCTTCACACCGTAAATAATCCCACCAATTGTATAAAATACGCCCCCTGCGATTAAAAAGAAAAGACCTTGCGCCCCAAGCGCTCCTGCAAGTGGAGAAGCTAAAAAGACAATTATCCATCCCATTCCAATATATAAAACAGTAGAAACCCATCGTGGACAATTGAACCAAATCATCTTAAACAATATCCCGCTAATCGCCATAATTGAAATGATACTAAACAATGTATAGCCTGTAGTACCTTTTAATGCGATCAAACAAAACGGGGCATATGTACCTGCTATCAATAAATAAATCATCGAATGATCCAATCGTCGTAATATGTGAATCACATGATCTTTTGCGATAACCATATGATAAGTTGCTGATGAGGCGTACAGTAGAATCATACTAACTCCAAATAGAACGAGTGCAGTAATCGTTAAACCTGATGCATCTAGTTCGTTTCCTTTCATAATCATTGCGATTAAAGCAAAAACGCCAAGAATTGCGCCAAAAAGATGTGATAATGCATTAAATGGTTCTCTTATAAACTTCTCCAATAAAATACCTCCATAACATCACGTAGTTTTTATAACTACTTAATATAATATACTCATCACAATAGATAGTCAATGTTTACTGAAAACTCTTTTTACGATACGATAAGAACAAGCTAGCAACGGAGGAATTTACATGAACAAATCAGAAGAACTCAACAATAAACTAGGACTTGATACGACCATACATGCCGAAGAAATACCCGATATCGATTTATATATGGATCAAGTAATTCAATTATTTGATTCGAAGTTTGGTCCAACCCTTCGAAATACGGATGAAAAAGTATTAACAAAAACAATGATCAATAACTATGCCAAAGGAAAATTATTCATTCCAATCAAAAACAAAAAATATTCCAAGCAGCACATTATGTTAATAAACTTAATCTATCAATTAAAAGGAGCACTTTCTATTAATGATATTAAGACGACGATGGATCCAATCAATGAAAAAATAGGCGATGATCAATTCAATTTAGAAGATTTTTATAGGCATTCTGTTGCATTACAACAAGCGAATGCGAAAAGTTTTTTTGATGAAATGCACGCGCATGAACAAGAAATTGACCAATTTGAATTGGAGGATGATTTGAAGCATTTATTATTAATAACGTCACTTGCCAATATGAGTAATGCCTATCGCAAAGCAGCTGAATTATTAGTGGACGAATTAATCGCCAATAAAAAGGAGCCTAAAAAATGAAAACACTTTGGACAGACGGAACTATTTTTACCATGCACGCAGAAGGAGAAAAAGTAGAGGCTGTATTAGTAGAAAACGGAAAGATTGTACGAACTGGAACGAAAGATCAATTAAGTCATTTAGCGGATCAGATTCATTCGCTACAAGGTGCTGTCATGTACCCAGGTTTTGTAGATAGTCATATCCACTTAATTGGCCATGGAGAAAAATTAAGTTATTTAGATTTATCTTCATTTACTTCCATTCAAACCATGGCGACTGAAGTAAACGAACGTGCCAAGGAAGGGGAATGGTATGTTGCAGAAGGTTGGAATGATAATATATTAGTAGAAAATAGACCGATTACATGTAAAGATTTACAGGTTGTAACAGAAACTCCGGTCGTTTTAAAGCGAATTTGTAGACATGTGCTTGTAGCAAACACGAAAGCAATGGAATTAGCTGGAATTACCAAAGACACTCCAAATCCGGTAGGTGGTATTATCGGCAAAGATGAGGATGGGAATTTAAACGGACTATTTTATGACGAAGCACAACAATTAATTACAAGCCATATTCCAGCAGTAACAACCGAATATTTGCAACAAGTCATTCAAGCAAGTGTCGCTGATTTACAAGCAAAAGGACTAACGGGCGTGCATACAGAGGACATGGCATATTATGGTCCATACACCGTTCCGCTAGAAGCATATCGCCATACAATAGGAACAAATTTTAGAATCCATTTACTTCGCCACCACGAAGTATTTGAACAAATGCAAGGGGAAGAACCGGCTGACTTTATCGAATTTGGAGCGATGAAAATATTTATCGATGGGTCACTTGGTGGACATACCGCTTTATTGTTAGAAGATTATTCCGATTTTCCTGGGAATAAAGGAGTCGCCGTCCACGACACGGAAAAATTAGAAAATCTAGTGAAGCTAGCAAGAAAATACAATGAAAATATTGCTGTTCACGTCATTGGAGATAAAGCGGTAGAGATCATTTTAGATGTAATCGAAAAATACCCTGCCCCGATTGGTAAAAAAGACAGACTGATTCATGTGAATGTTCTTACGGATGCCTTAATATACAGAATGGCAAAATTACCAGTAGTTTTAGATATTCAACCGATGTTCGTTCCTTCTGACTTTCCGTGGGTGAAGGATCGTTTAGGAGAAGAACGTTTAACATTGGCATATGCATGGAAAACGCTACTAGATAAAGGGTTTGATTGCTCAGGTGGCTCGGATTCCCCAATCGAGCTTGCAGATCCATTATTAGGGATGGATGCAGCGGCAAATAACAGATACTTACCAAATCAGGAACTAACCGCATTTGAAGCAATCTCCTTATTTACAACCGGTAGTGCAAAAGCAATTGGTAAAGAAGAGGTAAGGGGCAAAATTATAAATGGTTATGATGCTGATTTTACGATTGTTGACCAAGTGTTAACAAAAGAATCATTTACTACAACGAAAATAATGCATACAGTTGTCAATGGAGAAATTGTTTTTAGTAGAAAAAAATGAAACTTTTTGTCTCTTTCTATCGTAAATAAGAAAAAAGAGAAAGGAGTTCGATTTTACATGCAAAATACAGGCTTAAAAGTGTTACTTCATGCAAGTACTTGGTTCGCTCCATTTCTTGTCCCTTTTATCTTATATTTAGTTGTGGATGATGATGAGGTTAAGAAGCTTTCTATACAGGCGGTACTATTTCAACTAGTGATATCGGTATTAATCACTATCTCTATTTTTTTAATTTTTTTCTTAATAGGTATCCCTATGCTTATTATTTTTGGTATAATGGCATTTGTTGTTCCAATTATCGGAATAATTAAAGCGATTAATGGAGACAAGTTTAATTACCCAATCGTTGGTACTTGGATTAAATAAGTCTCCTCATATAAAAGGGGAATAAGTATGACTACTAGAATTGGAATTGATGCAGGTGGAACGTTAACGAAAATTGCTTATTGGGATGAAAAAAAGGAGATGTCATTTCATAAATTTCCTTCATCCGATCTAAATGCCGTAAAGGATTGGCTAGATACAAATCACTCGTTAGCATCTATCTGCCTCACTGGTGGTCGAGCAGAACAGTTAAAGAAATATCTTTCATCGAAAAATGAAATCCCTTACATAGTGGAATTTGATGCGACAATGAACGGAGTCATGTATCAACTAAAAGAAGAAGTCATTTCAAGTGATTCCGCAATAATTGCCAATATTGGCACCGGCACTTCTATACATATTATGCAAGGTGATACACATAGTCGTATTGGGGGAACTGGAGTTGGCGGGGGAACGCTGCTTGGCTTAGGTTCCGCTTTAACAGGGATTAATGATTACAAAGATACAATTGAGCTATCCAAAGAAGGAAAGCGCAGTTCAATTGATATTTTAGTAAGTGATATATACCAACACAATAAACTTCCTATTAAAGGTTCATTAACAGCAAGTAATTTTGGCGGGATTACGCTGAAATCAGAAGAAGCCAGAAATCATTCCGATTTGTTAGCTGGTGTACAAGGGATAATTGGCGAAGTAGTAGCTACGCTTTGCATTCAAGCAGCTGATGCTCATCAAGTAGAAGATATTATTTATATTGGTTCAACCTTAGAAGAAAATGAATTACTACAACAAATTATTGAATCCTATACGGTTTTAAAGGAGAAAAAACCAATCTTTTTAGAAAAACATGGTTACAGCGGAGCGATTGGTGCATTGTTAGAAAACAAATAAAAAGAATGGTGTATATCTGTTGCTTTATTGGAGAGTGCGTGTTATATTTAAAGAGGATTATTTTTGTTCGGTTAGTTAGTAGGTGGCAACACTTTTACTTAACAGTGTTGAGCAAGGATAGTAACAAAATGTGTGCGTCAAATTGCACACGAGGAGGAAACAAACATGGAACAAGGTAAAGTAAAATGGTTTAACTCAGAAAAAGGATTCGGATTCATCGAGCGCGAAGGCGGAGACGACGTATTCGTTCACTTCTCAGCTATCCAAAGCGAAGGTTTCAAATCTCTTGACGAAGGTCAAGAAGTAACTTTTGAAATCGAGCAAGGCCAACGTGGTCTTCAAGCTACTAACGTAGTAAAAGCTTAATTTTAAACCTAAACTTTAACAGACTCTCTTAGGGGAGTCTGTTTTTTTGTTTTGGAAACTAGAACAACTTTGACGTAAGGTTAACATTTTAAAGTAAGATGAGACTTTTTTTATTGAACGTGATTTAGGGATACTGCGTCATAAAGTGACCGTTAGCCTTCGTGCTTACCGCACCTTGCATGAGCCAACTCGTGTTGCACACGAGTGGGTCTCATGACTGCGGCTCATGCGGTCCGATGCGCTACGGCAAAAGTATCCGCTCTATTTATCTGGAGATGATTGTTCATTTATAAATACTGCGTCAAATTCCTGGTCGTCTCAATCCAAGTAAAGAGCTATTTTAAGAATTGGTTGCTTTCACTAGTAATTTGATTGCTCTCCGAGTAGAACTGGTTGCTTTCAATAACCGATTGATTGCCCTAATCCACTTATTGGATTTTGACATTCAAAATGTATAAAATTTCATTTTGAGCAAGTTGATACTAAATAAGCAAGCAATTTTCCATTGATTTTCGCTGCAGATGGCGACTCCTGTGGGATCAAGTGAGTAAGATGAGACTTCACAACGTACGCGCAGCGGCGGTGAAGGCTCATCACTCACCCCACGGAAAGCGTCCGTCCTGCAGCGAAAATCACAGCGTTCACCTAATAGAACTCTCTAAGAAGCATTATCCCTATAATGTGTACCATACTCATTTGCTTGGTGGTGCAAACATAGGCGCCTGCGCTTTTCTTATGGTATTATTATATAAAAAACAATATAATTCTAGTTCTAGGAGCAAAAAGAAATGAAAAAGTGGAAAAAAGAAATTAGTATAAACGTTCCAATTGAATTTGCTTGGTCCTATTTATATGGGGATGTAGAAAAAAAGAAAAAAATCTTTCCAAAAGTAGTGGAAGAGGATTATATAAAGCAAACGGAGCAAGTAGTTGGATCTCTTATCCGCCAAACGTATCAAAACGGTTCATTAACGGAACAATATGACATAACGATTCAAAAATATAAAGACGAGCAAAATTATAAAATGATTCAGGAGCACTTTCTATTGAATGATCGCTTTCGAATGACCATCGACTATGAACTGCAAAAGGAAGACGATGTAACGACAAAGTTCATCTATACTTCCGTAAATAAGCCTAAAAATCCGTTGTTCAGCATCTTTCAGTTATTTGGAAGTGATGAAGTAATCGTTCGCTTTATGAACCGCACAAAAGAGACGATGGAAGCTGCATACAAAACAACTGCCAATTAACCTTTGGGCAGTTGTTTTAAAACGGCTTGTCTAGCCAATGCATGGGCCGCTTTGTTTTGATCATCGGGAATCCATTTGATGAAAAATAAATCAAATGTATCAATAATTGCTAAAATTTTTTCTAAGATTGCTGCAAATTCCGCGTTTTTCGCATAACGCTTCTCCACAGCAGCAAGTACGATTTGGGAATCGGTTCGAACTGACACAATAGTAGGAGACAGCTTTTGTGCTTCTTCTACTCCTCTTAGTAAAGCGATAAATTCTGTTGTATGATTTGAGTATTGTCCGATGAACTCGCTAAACTGTAAATGATGTCCTTCTCCTTTAATGAAAATGCCGATTCCGCTTGGACCTGGATTTCCCGTAGTCGAGCCATCAATATAAACTTCTAACATGTCATTCTCCTTTAAAATATTGTTACTTTCTAGTCTGAACTACTTATAGTATACTTGCAAACAAAAGAAACATAATAGTACAATTATGCATGTAGCGAGGAGCGTAAACGAATGAAAAACATACAAATTATAAATGAAATTGATCATATATTGCAAACGTATTGTGATGGATGTTTTGTCCGAACACAGCTTCGAAAAGAAAAAGGCAAAACAATCGCACATCAGTTCTGTATTCATGGCTGTACAGTTGGAGAAGAAATTAAGCTAAAAGGAGAAAAACTCCAATAAAAAAATCCCACGACCATTTGTCGCGGGAAGAATCGTTTCTAACTATTTTTAATAACGTTTGCAGCTTGAGGTCCACGGTTTCCTTCAACGATTTCGAATGTTACTTCTTGTCCCTCGTCGAGAGCACGAAAGCCATCGCCTTGAATACCTGTAAAATGGACGAATACGTCTTCTCCATCATTATACTCGATAAATCCATAGCCTTTTTCATTATTAAACCATTTTACTTTCCCCTGTTGCATAAACGTTCCTCCCTCGGTCCACTAAAAATTCTGATAATGGATAAATATACTATACAGTAAATGACAACTATCGTCAATAATATGTCGAATTTATACTGTTATATTCACTTAACGCCACGTATAATTAAGAAAAAAAGGTTGGGATATATATGAATGTTAACATAGAGCCACTATCTGATTTAAGTATAGCCAAAAATGCCAAAATGCAACCAATACGGAAAATTTCGGATAAATTAGGAATTCCAATAGAAGCTTTAGAACAATATGGAAACTACAAAGCCAAAATTGATCCAACAAAAATAGTAGCTAAAACAAAGGTAGGTAAAGTTGTGCTCGTAACAGCAATAAGCCCTACCGCTGCGGGAGAAGGCAAGTCTACCGTAACCGTTGGACTAGCAGACGCGTTGAAAAAAATAGGACAATCTGTTGTAGTAGCGCTTCGTGAACCATCCCTAGGTCCAGTGATGGGTGTAAAGGGCGGAGCAACTGGCGGAGGTTTTGCACAAGTTCTACCTATGGAAGAGATAAATCTGCATTTCAATGGGGATTTACATGCAATAACGACTGCCAATAATGCATTAGCTGCAATGATTGATAATCATATTCATCAAGGAAATGAATTGCAAATTGATCCGAGAAGAATTATTTGGAAACGTGTGCTTGATATGAATGATCGAGCATTACGTCATATTACGATCGGTCTAGGTGGTCCTGCCCAAGGAGTTCCGCGAGAAGACGGATTTGATATTACGGTAGCTTCTGAAATTATGGCAATTCTTTGTTTGGCTAAGGATTTAGCGGATTTAAAGGAAAGACTAGCGCAAATCGTCATCGGTTATACATATGCAAAAGAACCTATAACTGTGCGTGCTTTAGGAGTGGAAGGTGCACTTACTTTATTGTTAAAAGAAGCACTTAAGCCTAACTTAGTGCAAACAATCGAAGGGACACCTGCTTTGATACACGGCGGACCTTTTGCCAATATCGCACATGGTTGTAATTCTATTATTGCGACGAAAACAGCGATGAATTTAGCGGATGTCGTCGTGACAGAAGCCGGATTTGGTGCAGATTTAGGTGCGGAGAAGTTTATGCATATTAAATCACGTCAAGGTAATTTATCACCTGACGCAGTTGTTATTGTGGCAACGATTCGAGCGCTTAAAATGCAAGGTGGAAAACAAAAAGAATTGTTAAAGGAAGAAGACGTAGACGCACTTCTGAATGGAACTAACAACCTAGAAAAGCATATTGAAACGATTCGAGCTTTCGGTATCGAGCCAGTTGTTGCCTTGAATAAATTCTTCACCGATACAGATGCAGAACTAAATGCCTTACTCGCATGGTGTAAAGAAAGAAATATAGCGATTGCTTTAACCGAAGTTTGGGAAAAAGGCGGAGCAGGTGGAGTGGAGCTTGCAAATTTAGTATTAAACGAATTAGAGAAGCCATCTAACTTTGCCCCTTTATACAGTGTTTCCGATACGATTGAACAGAAAGTTCGAACGATTGTTCAGCAAGTGTATGGTGGAAAAGATGTTGTATTTACAGATGCTGCCCAAAAACAAATTGATCAAATAACCGCATACGGATGGGATGCACTTCCGATTTGTATGGCGAAAACACAATATTCTTTATCCGATCAACCCAAATTATTAGGAAGACCGACCGACTTTATCATCACAGTTCGAGAAGTTATTCCCAAACTAGGAGCAGGATTTTTAGTATGTTTAACTGGAGATATTATGACAATGCCAGGACTACCTAAAAAACCAGCCGCATTAAATATGGACGTTTCCGAAGATGGAAGTGCAATTGGATTATTTTAACTAGATTTAGTATTTTTTTCTGACGATGAAGGGAAAGAAGTGGAAAACTTATTTGATTAAAGAAGAAAGACTGCTCAAATAGCGGTCTTTTTTCGTTTTATTCGCTATAATGGAGAAGGTAGAACATATAAGGGGTAAAAAACGATGAATCCAATACAACAATGCGAACAATTAGTCAAAGAAGTATATAAGCATTTTGATGCAAGTCATGATTTCCAACATATCGAAAGAGTGCGTAAAAATGCGTTTGAAATAGCTACTTCCGAACCTACAGCGGACCTAGAACTTATCGAGTTAGCAGTACTTTTACATGACGTGAGTGATCCAAAATACGCTACAGGTGAAGAAAAGCAGGAAGAAGATAGAATCCTCCGCCTAATTGGTTTATCTGAAGAAAAAGTGGAGCAACTTAAAACACTTATTAAATCTATCTCCTTTAATGGAGGAAATGAACTAACGGCTGATACGATAGAAGCACAAATCGTTCGGGATGCAGACCGATTAGATGCAATCGGAGCAGTAGGAATTGCGCGTACATTTGCTTACGGTGGAGCGAAAGGTAGAAAATTATACGATGCAGATGAAACACCAAGAGACAATATGTCTGTAGAAGAATATCGCTCCAAAGAAACAGCATCTGTAACGCATTTTTACGAAAAACTATTAAAACTAGCTGACGGAATGCTGACGGAAAAAGGAAAAGAACTTGCAAAAGAACGACATGCATTTATGGAATTATTTTTGCAAAACTTGAGAACAGAAACAGGGGAACATATATGAGTCATTTAATCATTTCAAACTTAACAAAAACAGTTGGAGAGAAAACGCTGTTTGAAAATATTAGCTTTACGATAAACGATCATAATCGGGCTGGCTTAATAGGTATTAACGGTACTGGTAAATCTACATTCCTATCGATAATTGCTGGTCAATTAGAGGCAGATTCTATAGATCGTGATCATCCAAACAAGTACAGAGTAGCGTATTTAGAACAGCAACCAGTATTCGATAAAGATGAAACCGTTCTGCAAACAGTATTTGGTGGAGATTCTCCTATTTTAAAAATCAACCGAGAATATGAAGAAGCATTAATTGCTTTAATGGAAGATTCGAGTTCAACTGAACGCCAAAACAAACTGATGGACTTACAACAAAAGATGGATGATTTGCAGGCATGGGATGTCAATGCACTTGCGAAAACGGCATTAACGAAACTAGGCATTACGCAATACGAAGATTCTATTCTTCATCTATCAGGTGGTCAACAAAAAAGAGTGGCACTTGCAAAAGTATTAATTGAACCTGCAGATTTACTATTACTAGATGAACCTACCAACCATTTGGATAAAGAATCGACGGATTGGTTACAAGACATGCTTCAACGAGTGGAAGGCTCCATTATCTTTGTCACGCATGATCGTTATTTTTTAGATGCAGTGGCAACACATATATATGAACTTGCTGATAAAACACTTTACACGCATACAGGGAATTATGCTGATTATTTAGAGTCAAAAGCGCTACGAGAAGAAATGAATGTAGCATCTCAACAAAAGCTTCAAAACTTATACCGCAATGAATTAAAATGGATTCGAAGAGGAGCAAAAGCAAGATCGACCAAACAAAAAGCAAGAAAAGATCGATTTGAAGAAATTGATTCAAAAATTGATCGCAATAATTCTAATCAAAATCTAGATTTAGAAATGGCGACAACTAGACTTGGTAAGCAAGTATTAGAAGGAATAAACATTTCGAAAAGATTTGATTCCAAGAAAATCGTAGAAGATTTTTCATTTTTATTACAAGCGGGAGACCGTATTGGAATCGTTGGACCTAATGGTGTAGGGAAAAGTACATTACTTAAAATGCTAGCAAGAGAAATACCAATGGATTCCGGTGAGATAATTGTAGGTTCAACAGTAAAGCTCATGCATTTTTCTCAGCAATTACCGAAGTTGGATGAACAGACGAGAATGATCGAATATGTACGAGAATCTTCTAACTTAATCGAAACAGGTTCTGGTGAAAAGTTTTCTGCTGCACAAATGTTAGAACGATTTTTATTCCCATTAAACACACATGGTACACAAATTGGGAAGCTTTCCGGTGGAGAGAAAAAACGATTAGTATTGCTGAAAATGTTAATGGAACAGCCCAATGTCCTATTTATGGATGAGCCAACCAATGATTTAGATATTCAAACGCTGTCTGTTTTAGAAGACTTTATGGAATCTTTCCCAGGTGTAATTGTGACGATTTCCCATGACCGGTTTTTCTTGGATCGTATAGCAAAAAAGCTATGGGTATTAAATGGGGACGGTTCTGTGAAAGAGTGGTTAGGAGTTTATTCCGATTTCTTGGACGTAAAAGAAGAAGCCCCAATGGAACAGATGGTAGAAGAAGTGAAAGTAATAGAAGAGCCGCCTGTTAAAGAGGCAAAAGAGAAAAAGAAAATGTCCTATAAAGAACAACGAGAATGGGAAACAATCGGCAAGGAAATCGAAAAAACAGAGCAACTAATTACAGAACTTGAAGAGAAGATTTTAACAGCTGGCTCCGATTTTACACTATTGCAGGAACTAACGGACAAGCTGGAACAAACGAATAGCACATATGAACAATTAATAGAGAGATGGTCTTATTTAGACGAAATCGCTTCGACTTAATATAATTTTCTGGAGGTATGCAATAATGAAAATAGTTACAATTGAACCAACGCCAAGTCCAAATACGATGAAGGTAGTTATCGATCAGGAACTTCCATTTGGAAAAAGTTTTAATTATAAAAAAGACAATATTCAAGGTGCCCCAAAAGAAATACAAGATCTTTTTATAATAGAAGGTGTAAAAGGGGTCTATCATGTAGCTGACTTTTTAGCAATAGAGCGTATTTCTAAATTTAACTGGGAATCTATTTTAGCTTCCGTGGAAAATGTATTTGGAGCAGACAATGAAGAAGCAACTAGTGAACAACCATTAGACCATTACGGAGAAGTATATGTACATGTACAGCAATATAAAGGAATCCCCCTTCAAGTAAAAGTGTTTGATAGTGAATCCGAATCACGATTTGGTTTGTCCGATCGTTTCACCAAAGCTTTGGATGAAGCGATGGAAGGGGATAAAGAAAACTATATTATGCTGCGTAAATGGGTAGATTATGGCGTTCGCTACGGAGAACAAAAAGAAATTGGAGAACAATTAGTAAAAGAATTAGAAGCAACTTTCCCAGAAAGCAAACTTCAACAGCTAATTGAAGAAAAAGATCAACACACAGAAGAAAAAGCAGCTGTTCGCGTTCCTTTCACATTGGAGCAATTTGAAGTAAGCGAATGGGAAGAAAGATTTCAATTGCTTAATAATTTAATCAACCCTGAACTAGAGGACTTGCCGATTTTGGCTAAAGCGGTAGAGGACGAACAAGTATCGATTCGTCGACTAGCGACTGTTTATCTTGGATTAATAGAAGAGGAAGCAGTTATTCCTTACTTAGAAATTGCATTAAAAGATAAAAGTGGAGCAGTGCGTAGAACAGCGGGAGATGCAATGAGTGATTTAGGCTTTGAACAATTTGCAGATGCGATGAAAGTTGCGCTATTTGATAAAAACAAACTTGTTCGTTGGCGTGCAGCGATGTACTTCTATGAAATCGGTGATATGGATGCCTTACCTGCATTAAAAGAAGCAATGGAAGATAAAGAATATGAAGTAAAGCTCCAAATTCGTATGGCAATTGCGCGAATTGAAGATGGGGAAGAAGCAAAAGGATCTGTTTGGAAGCAAATGAGTGAAGCTAGGAAATAAGAAAATTAATCTTTTACGAGCATGTATTTCCATTCATGGTTAATGTGGGTTCTATATGCAAAAATTGATCATGGAACTTACAAAAAAATGTGATACTCTAGTGTTGTAAGAAAACAGGCTTGGTAACCTGATAGAAGATCTCCCTTCGTATTTCTTACACTATCGCTTAATAATACAAGCCTCACTTTGATGGGTGAGGCTTTTTTTCATGGCTTGGAAACTATAAAAATTTAGACATGTGGATAATGTAGGGTATGGCATTTTCTCTATTGTGCGTGATAAAGGGATAAAGCGTCTAAAAGTGACCGCTATGATTTACGCTACAGTCGGACCTTTTGCGATTGGTGCAGTATAAATCATAGGAAAATTGCCTGCCGGCTCAACTTCCACTTACTAAAAATATAATTTTATCCATTTTGCGGAATTTTATTAACCAATAATTGGCTAAGGGCAACAGATTAGTAGTTGAGAGCAACCAATTCTATACTGAAAGCAACCAAATCAACGCAAGGGCAACCAAATTGCCGATGAAAGCAACCAATTTTTCAAAAAACTCTTTACTTGGAGTGAGATGAGAATGGTTGTGATGCATTATTAGGAGACTGCTCTGATTTTCCCAGCAGGTGCACGCCTGAGATGTCTCATTTACCCACTCATCCCGCAAGTCGCCGTCTCTAGCGAAAATCAATGAAAAATACTAACTAATTGGAATCCGCTATTAACAATAAATGGTTGAACGAGATAATCTTGCTACTAAACACAACAAACTCGAAAATCCTATCTATACGACGCACTATCCCTATAACGTGCGTCAGGTCATTTAGCGTTCTCATTTGCTAAATCTGGCCACAGAAAAATGCTTTAGCGCTTTTGTACTGATTAGGTATCATGAATTATATTTTTTTAGAAAGTAATCTAGGATAAATTGTTGGAAATTTATTGCTGCGGGTGAAAGATAGCGATTTTCCACCTTAGCCATACCAATGATACGCTCACATATCCTATCTTCAATGCGCAATTTAGCAATTTTATTGGGATTTATTTCTTCCCCGTCTGGTAAAATCGAAAAACCAAGCCCGGCTGATACAAACCCCGCGACGGTTGCTACTTCATCACCTTCAAAAGCAATATTAGGTAACAAGTTAGATTGAGAAAATATACTATCCGTAGTATTTCTAAGTGCATATCCTTTTTTCATCGAAATAAAAGACTCCTGTACTATTTCTGTTAACGAAATACTTTTCCGATTTGCCAGAGGGTGATTAATCGGAACAATTACAAATAACTCATCTCGCCATAATTCTGTCCAGGAAATTGGTTTTTCATAGACGATAGATGCCACTAAGCAAAGATCCAGCTCGCCCGATTTCAGTTGTTGTAAAAGCGTATGCGTATGGTTTTGTTTAAATTGAAATGTGATATGTGGATATTTATCATGAAAAGCGCGAATTATATTTGGTACGGTACTCGTTCCCAATGTATGTAGAAATCCAAGTGATACTTCTCCTTGCTCTGGATCTATCAACTGCTCAATATCATTTAAACCATCGCTCATTTCATTCATAATCCGATTCACTCGCTCTAAAAACATCATGCCATATCGATTTAAAATGATGGAGCGACCTTGACGATCAAAAAGTGGAACGCCAATTTCTTCTTCTAAACTTGCAATGGACCTACTTAATGCCGGTTGTGATATAGATAATAATTCGGCAGCACGGGTCATATGTTGAACCCTTGCAAGCGTTTGGAAATATTCTAATCGTTGCCATTCCATAAAACCCTCATCCTTTTCAATTGATACCTTTTATGCATCGTTATGATAGAAATAATAAATTATACTTTATGTATTGTCAATGATAGGATAAGTATCAATAAGCTATCATACTAAAGGGGATATTAATATGAAATTAGTCACGCCTAAATCTTTTACATTCGAAGGGGGAAATCGAGCTGTACTTTTACTTCACGGATTTACAGGAAGTACGAAAGATGTAAAACGATTAGGAGAATATTTGCAAAAAAGAGGATTCACTTGTCATGCACCAATGTACCGCGGGCATGGTGGGACACCTGAAGAATTATTACAAACAACGCCTGCCCAGTGGTGGGAAGATGTTGTAGAAGGTTATAACTTTTTGAAAAATAAAGGTTATGAAGAAATTGCAGTAGCGGGTATTTCCTTAGGAGGCGTTTTTTCTTTAAAGGTTGCCGAAGAATTCCCGGTCAAAGCAATTGTATCTATGTGCGCACCGATCAAACGTAGCAATACAGATGGTTTGTTTGATCGTTTATATAATTATGCAAAAGTGTATAAATCATTTGAAGGTAAAACGAGAGAAATCATTATTCAAGAACTGGATGAACTAAAAAATAGTCCTTTGGATTCGTTGAGTCAGGTCCAGTCATTTATTGCAGATGCTTGCGAGGATCTACCAATGATTTCATCTCCGACACTTGTTCTACAAGGTGCATTAGATGGGGATATTTATAAAGAAAGTGCATCATTTATATTGGAGCAGGTGGAAACTTTTACGAAAGAAATTATTTGGTATGAACAATCTGGGCATATTATTACTACTGGAAAAGAAAAAGAGAAGGTTTGCGAAGACGTGTATGCATTTCTAAACCAATTAGACTGGACGGAATCTGTTCGGGCAGTTGTTTAAAAATAGCAACTCATTACTTCCCATCATATATTTAAAACATCATTCATTTTTATTTGAATGATGTTTTTTTGTGCGATATTTTTCAAACTATTATTACCGTTTAAAAGCGTTTAAATTACGCACAATGAGTGAATAATATGAAGGATATAGAATATTAAAAAGAACGGAGGAGTCATATGAGCAAAGAAATGACCAAAAATGAAACTAACATAAATGATGAAGTACATATTACATACTATTTTTCTGTTTTGTTCACTATATTAGGAACTCTCTCCATTCTAGTTCTGTTGCATTATAAAGTGGAAAGTGTCGGTTTATTTACTATATTTCTTTCTATTTCAGCGGGTGGTCTGCCATCTGGCGTAGTAGGGGCTTTTATTGATTATAAAATTTCTGAATACAAGTTGAAAAGCAATTAAATTATGTAAATTAGCAATTCCATTTCTTGCTGATCATGACAGAAATAAAACAGGAGTGTGGAAATCGATGGATTTTATCCATGGGCAGGAAACTTTGACGACTATTCAGTGGATTTTACGAGCAGTTGTTTCATTTTTCTTTTTAATAATAGCAACTAAAGTAATGGGACGTCGATCGATCGCCCAATTACGACTAATCGATTTTACGATTGCGATGATATTAGGAAATATACTTGCCCATCCCTTATCTGACGAACAATTGGGATTAAAAGGTTCCATTATTACGACTGCAGTTTTAATTATTTTATATTCACTCGTCGTTTATTTAACTTTGAAATGGAATTTGTTTAGAAAATGGTTTGAACCAACTCCATTTCCATTAATAAAAAATGGGGAAATCATGTTTAAAGAGTTAGGAAAAGCAAGGATTTCAATCGATCATTTATTGTCAGAAGCTCGAAAAGCAAAAATCGAAGAGATACAAAAAGTGGCCCTTGCCCTTTGGGAGCCAGATGGCACGATCTCATTCTTTTTATCCTCTCAATTAGAAGCATTAACTCCTCAAGATATGCAACTAGTTAAAAAGCCCTTTAATATGCCAATTACAATTATTAAAGAAGGAAAAATTGACTTTCATGAATTACATAGAGCAGGTAAAGACATGACTTGGGTAGAAAACAAAACGGTACTATTAAATGTCCAATTGCAAGATATTTTACTAGGAACAGTCGATAATAAGGAGGAATTAAAGATTTATTTGTTTCAGTAATTGTATCGGATAAAATACGTTGAGTGAAAATAGTGTAGAATATAGGAATTGGGATATAGAATATTAGACAGGGGAGGAGGATTTTAGATGAAATTTTTTAAAGTACTCATAAGCTGTATGGTCATTATTGGCCTAATAGGTTTTGCCGTATACTATTTCGCACCGAAAATAATTGCGGATCAAGTTATGGAAAAAGTAACAGTTGAACTCGAAGATAGTGGCCAATTGGAAAATATTAAACAAGAAATAAAGAAAGACCCGCAATTACAGGCATACTTAGAAGAAGGTAAAAATGTGGATAGCAGCGAATTACCATTCCAAACAAAAGAAGAAGCAACACGAGTATTGCTTAAAAAGTTTAATATAAGCGAATTGCAAGAAATACAAGCAAAAGCGAACAAGGGGATGACTGCCGAAGAAAAACAAGCCCTTTATGAACAAATAGAAAGTAAATTAACAGAAGAGGAAATGTTAGCGTTAAAGGCTTTAGCCTATAAGGAATTGTCCAAGTGATAGTTTGAATGATCCTTACTTCTCGGCTAATTTTAAAAAAGATCTAAGCCAGGTTAAAAACCTGTCTTAGACTGTAGTGTAAATTCAGGCACTAAGCGCATTCTTATCAGCAGTAACCTTCGCCGTATCCGCGACCTAAGAAACTCGCGCCAATAATAATCAAAAGAATAAATAGAACAACAAGTAAAGCGAATCCTGAACCGTTTCCGTAACCGCCAACCGCTTCTCCCATATTGAACACCTCCTATCCTTGAGATAGTACCTTTAATGACAAAACTAAAGGTAAATCTGATTCATTTGTTTGGTTTTAAGTAGATCTGTTAAAACCACTGGAGGCACAGCAAGAGTTGTATGACATGCTCTTCAGTTATAAAGTAGCTTATTCATAAGTTGAAAAAGCACTGAGGCAAATGCCCCTGAGAAATTAATGAAATCGATTGGATGGAAAAGGGGCGCTAACGATGCATAATACGCCTTAGCAAATAAAAGAAGCGCTTAATAGCTCTTCGTTTAGACTGTCAAATGCAAAATATGCTGAGGACCTTTTGGACCTTCATAAGTTTCGTTCTCGTCTACAAATCCTGTTTTTAAATAAAGATTATAAGCAGGCTTATTCCTCTTATTGACACCGAGGACGATTTCGTCAGTTCTGGGAAGATTATGTTTAACAAACTTAGGTAAAAGTTGGAGCCCCTTCTTTGCTAATCCCTTTCCTTGATATCTGGAATCAATGGAGAAAGCTGTCAACAAACGAGCATGAGAGTTATTGCTGTACTTTAAAAGCTTTTCGCCATCTTCTAAAGCAAAATAACCTACGGGTACACCGTTTTCAAGAACTAAAATATGTGAAGCACTGTTAGAAACATTGGGATTTTTAATTTTATCCAAAGGCATACTGGTAAATTGAAGTTGCTCTTCAGGTAAATGGTAGTTGGATAGATGTTCATCGTATGTATCGGTGTACTCAACCAGTTCAATTGAAGATTTTAAGTGGCTAGACTGCATTTTATTTCCCCCCAATATGTAATGATTTAAGTATAGTTTATTAATCGATAATAAACAATGAAAACAGAACATACATTCTTGTTAATTTAAATAAACCGAGTATATGTATTAAGAACATAAAATGAAATGCTTCAAGCTAGTGTTACATTTATTATTATTTTGAAATCGTAATTAATAAAATCAAATATATTAAAAGTGAAGCAAATGAATTGGATTTAGATTAAATGACCATAATAGCCGTAGATAAAAATATAAAGGATGATATCATGATTTATATCTATAATGACTATGGTGGAACACACACCACTTCTTTGGCGGCGGCCTATCATTTAAAAGAATTAATCCAATCGGAACGAGAACTAACAAAAGAAGAAATATTAAACGTAAACTATTTCAATAAATTAACTAAAAAGGATTTTGGAAGAATTATTTTTCATGGGATAGACGAAAATGGAGACTCAGTGTACACATTAGGTCGTAAATCCTCTAAACTTGTTGTTCCAGCAATGAAAAATTTAATTTTATTGATTCAAAGTAAACATCCATTCCATGAACAAATAATCTTCTCCAATACATCACCAACGGTACCATTAGCGATGACAATGGGAGGTTTTTTGTCTAGAGGATTAAAAATTGATTTTCTAGGTGTGCCATTATTGGTTATAGGTGCCAAACAATGTTGCGATAATATTTTTCGGTTGGTAGAAAATACGAAACAAGTGGGACACGCACTTAGTGAGGAACGTGTTATTGTTCTAGAAAATAAAGATTACAAAAACTAATAATAAAACAGGCCCGGAACAAAGGGCGTCGATAGATTACACTCTCCCTCAATTGTCAGCATTCCAACTATTCATCACAGTGAACGCTAATCAAACTGAAGTTTTTCATTATTATTAATTTTACATAGGAAGAACAAACCATCAACCGCTTAGGTAGGTGGTTTTATGTTATTGCCGTATAAACTTGTACAACATGTTTTACAATATTTTTTAGGTTTAACATAAAAATCACAGGAATCATAAAAAAAGTCACAAAAATACTGAATACCCGAGAAAATATACGAAAACAGTATAATAGCAAATGCAATACAAGTCCTGTTATAATAGGATTTGTGAATATAAATGAAAGTGGGCGAAACCATGAACGCGTACGATGAATATATGCAAGGTATAGTAAAACCAATGAGAAGTGAGTTAACAAATGCAGGATTTAAAGAATTAGTAACTCCGGAAGATGTACAAGAACATATGGCAGATGCAAATGGCGTTTCTTTAATCGTTGTAAACTCTGTATGCGGTTGTGCAGCAGGACTAGCTAGACCGGCAGTAATAGCTGCAGTAGAAGAATTAGAAGTAAAACCGAATCATTTAGTAACGGTATTTGCAGGGCAAGACCAAGAAGCAACAGCAACGATGAGAGGTTACTTTGAAGAAGTACCACCAAGTTCACCATCTATCGCGATTTGGAAAGATGACCAATTGGCATATTTCATTCCTCGTGAACAAATTGAAAGCAATTCGATGGAAACAATTAAAGATCATCTATCAGGTGTTCTTACACAAATCGTTTCTTCATGAAAACAATCGTAACTACTGCTGGACGAACGAATGAACTATTTATTCAAAAAGCAAAGGACATTGCTAAAGAGCTAACTTTGCCCTATGTTAGGCGGCAAAAGAAGTCTATGCAAAAATTGCAAGAAGAGCAGCAGGCGAGTGTTTTAGTAGTTAGTAAGGAGAGATTGGAACTGTATGTGTACGGTTCTACTTCTCCTTTTTTCTTTCACCCAAATTCTGCGGCATTTCGTATGAAGCGCATATTAAATGGAGAAAAAGACTTACTATTAGAAGCGTTAGATTTACAAATAGGAGACCGCTTTTTGGATACAACTGCGGGATTATGTTCGGATAGTATACTAGCTGCTTTTGCAGTTGGAGAAAAAGGGATAGTCGATGCTTGTGAAAAAGATGCAATGATTGCTTATGTAGTAGGATGCGGGCTAAAAGCATATGAAACAGAAAATAGGGAACTCCAAGAAAGTATGCGCCGTATTCATCTTATTCATCAGGATGCAGTGGGCTATTTAAAACAAGTGGATGCCAATTCCTATGATGTAGTTTATATGGATCCTATGTTTGAAGAAGTTATTGAGGAATCGTCCAATTTCCAAACACTTCGAGAAGCAGGAGTGCATGAATCTTTGTCAGATGAATGGGTAGAGGAAGCAAAACGTGTGGCAAAGAAACGAGTAGTTCTAAAAGCTCATTTTCGCTCGCCGATGTTTGAAAAATATCAGTTCAAGCAGTTAACGAGATTATCTTCTAAGTTTCATTACGGTATTATCGATATATAAAAAAGCTGTCAGTGGTGACAGCTTTTTTTTAGTCTGTAAAGTTAAGTGACGTTAAATATCCTAATAAAAATAAAAAGCCGATACCAATGATTAAATCTGCGTCCATAGTGACTTTCCTCCTTACTTTAAAAAAGCTACTGAATGTCTACACTTTTTATTGTACAATGAATACATAGAAGAAGAAACCTTTTGTTCGTAAAATCGTTACGATATAGTAAGAAGCTTTATAAATTTGGTCATAATTGAAGGTGATAATGGATGAAAAAGTGGTTGCAAAAGACGATTATTATTACGGTCGCTTTCTTAACATTTGGACTGATCTCTCCTAACCATTTAATTTGGGAGCAATTATTAGATAACAAAAATCCGTCGAAATCTATTGCCTCGGATGCGAATACGAGTGAATTTGAATTTGATCAAGTATCAATTATAGATTCGCTGGATTCTCCAAATTTAAGTGAAACGATTTCAATAGCAGCTAGAGAGCAAGCATACATAAAATTCGGCAATCGAATCGGGCCGGTTATACAAAATGAATTTGACGATGTTATTTTCCCGCGAATACAAGAAGCAATAGACACCACCATAGCTAAAGTAGAAAGCGAAAAAGTAGCGAACCTATCGATTACAGAACATCCTTCCGGGGAGTACCACGAAAAAATATTTCACATTTACAATGAAGATACCAGAAAAGATTTCATTCGATTTCATGTAAGAACTGACAAAAAACCGCAAGATGGATATTACTTTAACTTTCATTATCACCTAGCGGAAGATAATTATTCCAAACATTATGCATTAGGCGAAATTTTTTGGTCGAAAAATACTCCGCCTAAATGGTTATCTTAAAACACCCCTKACACTCATTTTTTTAATGAGTGTTTTTTTGTCTGTAAATGATGCTTTTTAAAAATTGCTTAAAGCACAATTAGCAATCCGAATTTCCCATCTTGCTCTCGTAGTAAAGCATTAAGCAAAGATTTATCAGCTTTGAAAAATGACATTATGTATCCATTCTGGGGAAAGGAAAAAAGCTTATGCGTGTATAAAATCTATCATTACACTAAGAAGTAATAAAGTCCGTATTTGACCATATCATATGCTTAATGATTTTTAGTCGATGACTAGCAAGCTATTATTTATTAATGTAAGATTGAATGCTGAATTGTACGATCAAGATATTTATTTTTTTTAAAAAACAGCAGCTAAAATTAAAAAAATCGGAGTACGATCATAAAACGGCTTAGTAGTTCCAGATAATTTAAAAAAGGAAATGTATAAAAAATAAAAATAGACAAAAAGTAATCAAATGTAGATCATAAAAAAGATTGGAATGTGATATTTGAAAAATAAACATTTACTTTTATTAGCGTTACTTTTTGTTGGAATTACATTCATAATTAGCACAGTCACTCCAACATCAGCAGACAAGGGTAGACGCTACTATGAAAAAACTGGTGAGGTTGTTTGGGAAATTAAGACGGGAGAAAAGGTAGTGGCAATTACATTTGATGACGGTCCCCATACTAAACATACAGCTGAAATTTTAGATCTTTTATCGGAGTACAATGCAAAAGCCACCTTTTTTGTAGTTGGTGAAAATGTAGAAAAAAAACGTGATCTTTTATTAAGACAATACAACGAAGGTCATGAAATTGCTAATCATACTTATACCCATCCGTTAAAAACCACCGTACCTAAATTAGAGGTTGAGATAAAAAAAACAAATGATTTAATTTACAGTATCACAGGTTACTCTCCGGAACTCTTCCGACCAGTTGAAGGATATTATACAGATAGTATGATACAAAATTTAGTGAAAAACGGTTACAAGGTTGTTATGTGGTCTTGGCATATGGATACAGAGGATTGGAAAAATCCCGGTGTTAATCAAATAGTAAAAACAGTGATAAATGGAACAAAACCAGGAAATATTATTTTATTTCATGATGGAGGTGGGAATCGCAGTCAGACAGTTAAAGCTTTAGAAAAGATATTGCCGGAACTTCAAAAGCAAGGATATAAATTTGTAACTATCAGTGAACTTATAGACATAGAAAAAAAGGAAGAAAAAAGAATACAGAATTAAAATATAAGAATATTCCTGCAGTACGAAAGATGTATGAAGGTTTGGAAAAATTACACACATAAAAATGTTTGCCGAAAAAACTTCTTTACACTAAATCCTAAATAACGATGAAATGCCCTCTCTTTTGAAGGGCATTTTTTGTTATACTAAAGGGAAGTATATAAAAAGAGAATGGGGTACAAAAATGGATCAATATTTAACGTTATGTAAACATATTATGGAAAATGGTGTCGAAAAAGGGGATCGCACGGGGACTGGGACGAAAAGTGTATTTGGTTATCAAATGCGTTTTGACTTAGCAGAAGGTTTTCCACTTCTTACGACGAAAAAAACAGCTTTTCGATTAGTCGTGAGTGAATTGTTATGGTTTATAAAAGGGGATACGAATGTTAAATCCTTAATTGAGGTAAATAATCATATTTGGGATGATTGGGCGTTTGAAAAATGGGTAGAAAGTGATGATTACACTGGACCTGATATGACTGATTTTGGTAGACGTGCAGCGAGTGACCCTGCATTTAAAGTAATTGTGGACGAGCAAATGGAGAACTTCTGTACTAAAATTGTAGAAGATGAACAATTTGCGGCTGATTTTGGCGATTTAGGACCAGTCTATGGTAGACAGTGGAGATCTTGGCCGGCTAAAAATGGGGAAACAATTGATCAATTGCAAAAAGTAATTGAATCACTAAAGACGAATCCTAATTCCAGAAGACATATTATTACAGCTTGGAATCCGGCAGAAGTAGATGATATGGCGTTACCACCTTGTCATGCATTTATGCAGTTTTATGTAGCCAATGGGAAATTGTCTTGTCAATTGTACCAACGAAGTGCGGATGTGTTTTTAGGTGTACCTTTTAATATTGCTTCTTATGCTTTATTAACGCATCTCATCGCAAAAGAATGCGATTTAGAAGTTGGAGAATTTGTACACACACTTGGAGATGCACATTTGTATGCGAATCATATGGAGCAAGCAGAAACACAGTTAGCACGCACACCAAGAAGATTACCGCAACTTTCTTTATCGGATGAGAAAGCGTCCATTTTTGATTATGAAATAGAAGATATAAAAATTGAAGGATACGATCCACATCCAAGTATAAAAGCGCCTATAGCAGTATAAACAGAAAGGGGAGAGAACGAATGATTTCATTGATCGTTGCACATGATCCGAATCGAGTAATTGGACAAAACAATAAAATGCCTTGGCATATTCCAGGAGACCTTGCTTATTTTAAAGAAAAAACGATGGGTAAAGCGATTGTGATGGGGAGAAAAACATTCGAATCGATTGGTCGTATTTTACCAGGTCGAAAGAATATTATTATTACAAGAAATCCATCTTACCAAGCGGAAGGTGCAGAAGTAGTAACGAATTTAGCGGATGCGGTAGCCTTAGCTAAAAGCTATCATGATGAAGTGATGATTATTGGTGGGGAGCAGATTTTTCGAGCAATCCTGCCAACAGCGGATCGATTGTATGTAACGTTTATAGAGCAGTCTTTTGATGGGGATACATTTTTCCCTCCTTATGGTAAGGGATGGGTCCTGGTTGATACTTCGGAAAAAATGGAAACAGCCGAAGGGATACATTATGCGTATTTAGTGTATGAAAAAAAGGGAAATCTATAATGAATGACTGGGATATTTGAACAAATTCCAAGTAATCGTTCAAATATCCTTCATTTATTCATATAGTGTTGTAATGGTGCGTTAAATAAGTTTACAAGGGACCGTACTTCTTCTTATAATAGTACGTATAGAGGAAGGAAGAGATAGAGTGCCAAAAGTACATATCGTAACAGATTCAACAGCTGACTTAAGCAAAGAATTGATCGAGCAATATAATATTCATATAGTGCCACTTTCCATCCATATAGACGGAGAATCATATATCGATGGTGTTACAATACAGCCAGAAGTGTTTTTAGAAAAAATGACTTTATCCAAAGAATTACCTAAATCATCGCAGCCTGCTGCAGGTGTTTTTAAAGAGCTGTACGATAAGTTGGGGGCAACTGGAGATCCAATCATTTCCATCCATATGACAGGAAGTATGAGTGGAACAGTGAAATCTGCCCAAGCAGCGGCTGAAATGACCACATCTGATGTCACGGTGCTTGATTCTCAATTTATTTCTTTTGCCTTAGGTTTTCAAGTAGAAGAAGCGGCGAAAATGGCCGAAAAAGGAAAGACTGTAGAAGAGATTATTCAAAAAGTGGAAGAGACTCGTGTCAAAACAAAGTTATTCGTTGTAGTAGACACATTAGAAAATTTAGTTAAAGGTGGTCGCATTGGAAAAGGGAAAGCAATGTTAGGATCTTTGCTATCTATTAAACCAATTGCGAGTTTGGCAGACGGAGAATATACACCTGTTGCGAAAGTACGAAGCCACAAACAGGTGATCAATTATTTGTTTAACGAGTTTATGAAAGATACGAAAGGGAAAATTGTAAAGGCAGTAGGCATCTCTCATGCAAATGGATTTTCTATGGCTACTCCTTTAAAAAACCTAATCGAGGAAACTGGGTTTAAGCAAATTCAACTGTCTTTTACGTCGCCTGTGATCAGTACACATACAGGTCCTGGTGCTATTGGATTTATGTATATGACAGAATAGTGAAGGGGCAGGGAAGAGAACATTCCCTGCCTTTAATCATAAATAAAGGGGTTTAGAATGAAGTATATTGTTAGTTTTTTATGTTTACTCTTACTTTCCGCTTGTACTTCTAGTGAGCTGAAGGAAGTGAATTTCTCCGAAAAAGAAGCCGTTTTGTTTGAGGAGTATGTGATTCCTTTTTCCTTTTTTCCAAGAACAATCGAACTTGTTGGACTTGGAGATTCCCTCACACAAGGTGTTGGCGATGAATTACAAGGAGCAGGTTATATTGGTAGATTGCAAAAAGAAATTTCCCAGTATAAAGGAATAGAAGAGGTTGTTTTAACCAATACTGCGAAAAGAGGACGTCGAAGTGATCAGCTATTAAAAATGCTAAAAGCGGGAGACATTGATCATCAGCTACGAAAAGCCCATATTATTACACTAACAATCGGCGGCAATGATATGATGAAAGTAGTGAAGAAAGATTTGTTTAATCTCCGTGTAGAAGCTTTTGAAAAAGAATTAGTGAAATTCGAACAAAATTATGATCAAATACTGGAAGAAATTCGGGAGATTAATAGCAACGCTCCTATTATTCTTCTTGGTCTTTATAATCCTATTACTGCAGTAACTGATGAAAAAAGTGAATTGGATGAGATTTTAGCAGATTGGAATAATAGCATTGAATCGGCTGCCTATAGTGATGTGAATGCTTGTTTTGTACCAATCGATAAACTTTTTGTGACCAATGCGAATTTAGTGTATCATACGGACTTTTTTCATCCCAATAGTAAGGGATATGAATTGATCGAAGAGGCATTAGTCAATTCTTTAGAAGAATGTGGTTTAATTGACGAACGAAATAGGGAAATGTTGTTTTGAGGAGTTGTTTACATGAATAAGTGGAAGATTGCATTTTTTTTGTTGGTGTTCGTTATTTTAGGTAGTATAGGAACATTTCTATATTGGGTAACGACCCCGGCTGAAACGATGCCAATGGAAGTGCCAAAAGCGACACCAGGGGGCCATGTTCTAACGGTACATGCGACAAAGGAAGATTTTCAAGGAATCGCTAATACGTATTTAAATAAAGCGATGAAAGGCAAGCCACTCCCCATACAACTTACAGTGGAGGATCAAATCGTGTTGTCTTCCGAACTAACCATCTTTTCACTTAATTTTCC
The DNA here is from genome assembly GCF_056396485.1 of Psychrobacillus sp. 05T411. Lineage (NCBI taxonomy): Bacteria > Bacillati > Bacillota > Bacilli > Caryophanales > Bacillaceae > Psychrobacillus > Psychrobacillus sp. 05T411. The sequence continues at coordinate 30,869 of NZ_JBFTLO010000027.1, forward strand.
GATTAAAATGTACTTTGAGCCGTATGTTGAAGAGGGTGGGAATATTAGGTTAGAGCAAACATCCTTAGAGGTAGGTCAAGCGAAACTGCAACCAGAAGCAGTGTTGAAATTACTACGGGATTCGATTGACTTGCCTGAGTGGATCGTTGTTATGCCTAAAGAAAAGGAAGTACATATTCAGTTAGCGAATATTCCGATGTCATCTGGAATTCATGTGCGAGCAAAAGAGTTGAATTTAGAGGAAGATATTATAACATTAGAAATAGTTATACCATCGAAATGAGGTGCTAAAAAATGGAGAAAGCTACTTTTGCAGGAGGCTGTTTTTGGTGTATGGTCAAGCCCTTCGATTCATATGAGGGGATAGAAAAAGTGGAATCGGGTTATACAGGTGGTCATGTGGAAAATCCGACCTATGAACAAGTATGTTCTAATGCAACAGGGCATTATGAAGCAGTTCAAATAACATTTGATCCGGAAAAATTTTCATACGATCAGCTATTACAAATCTTTTGGATGAATATTGATCCGACAGATGATAACGGTCAATTCTTTGATCGTGGTTCTTCTTATCAAACGGCCGTTTTTTATCACTCCGAGGAACAACGAGAAAAAGCAGAAAATACGAAGGAAGCATTGAATGCTTCAGGTAAATTCAATGTACCAGTTGCTACAAAGATTCTACCGGCTACGAGATTTTATGCTGCAGAAGACTACCATCAAGACTATTATAAGAAAAATCCAGCACATTATAACAGGTACTTTGTTGGTTCTGGAAGAGCAGCATTTGTAGAGAAAATGGGGGAGGTATTCAAATGAAAGAAAAACTAACAGAAATGCAATATTACGTTACACAGCAAAATGGAACAGAGCCACCATTTCAAAATGAGTATGATAAACATTTTGACCAAGGAATTTATGTTGATATCGTTTCAGGTAAACCGTTATTCCATTCAAAAGATAAATATGATGCAGGTTGCGGTTGGCCAAGCTTCACTAGACCGATTGAAGAACAAGAAGTGGTGGAAAAATTCGATGATAGTCATGGAATGCGTCGTGTAGAAGTGCGAAGTAAAACAGCCAACTCTCACTTAGGACATGTTTTCCCAGACGGACCAAAAGAAGAAACAGGGCTTCGTTATTGTATAAACTCTGCTTCGATGCGCTTTGTGCCAAAAGATAAGTTAGTAGAAGAAGGTTATGAAGAATATTTGAAATTGTTTTAAGTAATTTTAAAAGGCACGGAAGAGAAATTTTCTCTTCCGTGCTTTTTCGATTTAAAGTTTAAACTCATTTACTACTTTTCTCAGCTCGTCTGCTTGGTGGGAAAGTTCAATCGCAGATGCATTTATTTCTTCCATTGCAGCGGAACCTTGCTCAGCAGCCGCTGCAGAAGTTTCTGTATTAGAAGCTGTATTTTCAGCAATTTGTGTAACCTCTACAAATGATGCTGCAACCTCTTGGCTGAAGTTAAGTGTCTCCCCAATTTGATCAACCATTTTATCAATAATTGCAATGGTATCGTTTGTTTGTTTCATAATTTGTTCTAGTGAAGCGTTTGTTTCATTTGCCACTTCAACGCCTTTAATAACGTTTTCCACACCTTCATGATTTTGTTGCACAATCGATACGACTTCAGTTTGAATAGATGTGACAATTCCTGTTACCTCTTTAGCAGCATTTCGAGACTGTTCTGCCAGTTTTCGTACTTCATCCGCAACTACAGCAAACCCTCTACCATGTTCTCCTGCTCGAGCAGCCTCGATTGCTGCATTTAAGGCTAGTAAATTGGTTTGTTCGGCAATGGCAGTAATCGTTTTAATAATCGATGTAATTTCATACGATTTAGTTCCAAGCGCCTCCACCGTTTGAGAAGTATTGGCTATTGTTTCCTCAATGTTCATCATTACTTGAGAAGAATGTTGAACGGATTCACTACCTTTTCGTGCAGCTTCGATCATTTGATCTGTTGCTTCTTTTACTGATTGGGCATCACTATTCAAGTATCTTGTCGCTTCCTCTAAAGAATTCATTTTTTGGATAGCAACGGTCATACTACGCATTGTATGTTCACTACCGGAAGCGATTTCATTTGTCGTGTCTGCAATAGATTGGATCGTTACAGCAGTTTCATCAGATGAAGCCATTAGTTCTTGTCCACTAGCCGAAACATTTTCAGTTAGCATACTTACTCGTTTGACCAAGTTAGAAATAGATTCTATTAAAACATTGGTACTTTCTGCAATTTCTGAAAATTCATCTTTCGTACGGATTTTCACACGTCTCGTTAAATCTCCGCCCGCTTGTGCAATTTCTAATATGGATCGATTAATAGAGTATGTGCTGCGTTTTATCGAATAGAAAAGATAAATGCCAAATGATAATGTTAACAGTACTGAAAAAATGGTTAAACCGACAAATAGATAAAGTGAGTTCGTATTTTCTTTCTTTAATAACGCTATTTGTTCTGTATTATTTTTAGCTAATAGTTCATTCATGGAAGCGATATGGACATCTACATAGCTCATAGCCGTTTTACCATTACCAGCGTTTACAATTTTTTGAGCCGCCTCTATACCTTGTGTATCTCTTAGCTCGATAACTCTTTCTGAATATTGTAGATAAGTCATAAAAAATTGGTCAATTGATTGTATTTTTTGTAGTTCCTCTGGTCGATTTTCATATGTCTTATGTAATTCTTTTAAGTGTGTGACAATCGCATCTTTATTTTGTTTGTAAGTTGCCTTATAATTTGCTTTACCTGTGATTACATAACTTTGTTCAGCATTTGCAAGTTGTGCAATTTCCGTCGCAATTTTATTGACCATCATTTGCTCTTTCAAATCCACATTTGTAAAATCTTCGAATGCTTGTTGGGACGAAGACATTTTAGTGGAGGTTAGGACAAGCATGGAAACTAATATGATGATTAATACGGAAAATATTAGTAGGACCCTTCCCCGAATGGAATGGAATATTGTTGGGTTAGATGATATAGTCGTTCTTTTGTCCTTTCTATTTCTTTTTGTAAACAGGGAGAAAGAAGTGTTTTTCTTTGCCGTGTTATCATTCTTTTTCCTTCTTTTTTGTTGAAGCCATTGCATTGATTTCTTCTTATTTGAAGCACCCTTTACCAAAAAAAACAACCCCTTCTTGATATGTAACATAGTGATATCATTTAGTTTACTTGTTTTGTGTAATATTATCTACAGTTTTATGAATTTTCTATGTCCTTATGACTAAAGGAGGAGAAATTAGTTGAGACAGTCTTTTTATTTATTTGCATTAAAATATCGTGGGGGAGAAAAGGAGGATAAAAAATCTCACTTTGCGGAAAGCATGTTCATGCAACATGATTTTCCCAAAACGGAAACTTCTTTTCACCCGCTTTCGGTGTACATTGAAGAATTGGCGGATCCAAATCTTACAGCAAGCATTTTTGATGAGCTTTGGGAGTATTATATAGAAGGAAATGAATAGCATGTTCGTTGCAATTTTGCCAAAAAAACGGTATTATTAAGCCGATACATATATAGAAATGAGGTTTTTTAAATGAGTATTCATATTAGTGCAAAAAAAGGTGAGATTGCGGATACAATTTTACTACCAGGAGATCCGCTTCGTGCGAAATATATCGCTGAAAACTTTTTGGAAGATGTAGTTCAGTATAACGAAGTTCGTAATATGTTTGGATATACTGGTACATATAAAGGGAAAAGAATTTCTGTCCAAGGTACTGGAATGGGAGTTCCTTCAATTTCTATTTATATTCATGAGTTAATGAATGACTATGATGTACAAAAACTAATCCGTGTTGGTACATGTGGAGCAATTCAAAAAGACGTGAAAGTACGCGATGTAATTCTTGCGCAAAGTGCTTCAACCGATTCTACTTTGAACAAAGTATTGCTAGATGATGTTAGTTATGCTCCAACTGCAGATTTTGATTTGTTATATAAAGCATATAACGCTGGTAAAGAGGCTGGATTGAACTTAAGAGTTGGTAATGTATTCACAGCAGATTTATTCTACAATGAAAATGCGCAAAATGAGAAATGGGCAGATTATGGAGTTCTGGCAGTAGAAATGGAATCCGCAGCTCTTTATACATTAGCCGCTAAATTTGGGCGCCAAGCACTTTCTGTATTAACAGTTAGTGACCATATTATTACTGGCGAAGCAACTTCTTCTGAAGAACGTCAAACAACTTTCAATGAGATGATCGTAGTTGCGTTAGAAGCAGCAATTCAAGACTAACATAGCGCTAGAGCTAGATCGATATTAGAACTAAAGCGAGAATAGACTGTCATTCATGACAGTCTTTTTTTAAAAGTCTTACAGTTCCTTTTGAAAAGGGTGAAAAATTTGGACGAACAACAGCAAAACAAGGAAGAGCCAACACGAATAGAAGATACAAATCCATCTCCTTATATAAAGATGAAGCCATTTGTTTTTTTCTTAACTATTTTCTCCCTAGTAATAGTAACAGTTGCAATTACCATGCTTTACTTGACTTGGGGAAAAGAACAAGTAGTGGATCGTATAATACCACAATCCGAACGCTCGGAGTTTTCTAAGTTATACATGGCATATGACAAACTAGAAGCAGAATACTATAAGGATATAGATGAAGATGCCATTATCAATGGTGCCATTAACGGAATGATTGATGCTTTAGAAGATCCTTATTCTGATTATATGAATGAAAATGAAGCAGCTCAGTTCAACGAAAGCATTTCTTCTAGTTTTCAAGGGATTGGAGCTGAAATACAAGAACGTGATGGAATTATTACAGTAGTGTCTCCGATTAAAAACTCTCCCGCAGAAAAAGCAGGAGTACTACCGAATGATAAAATTATGGCAGTCGATGGAAAAGATATTCAAGGATATAGTGCATCCGAAGCCGTATTGTTAATCAGAGGCAACAAAGGAACGGAAGTAACACTATCTATTAAACGCGGAGATACTGCTACGATGGATGTCACAATCGTAAGAGATGAAATACCAATTGAGACAGTTTACGCGGAAATGATAGATGATCAAGTAGCACATATCATAATTTCTAGTTTCTCTACAAACACGTATGATGAGCTACTCACTGCCATYGATGAAATGAAAAGTGAAGGCATGAAAGCATTAGTATTAGATGTTAGACAAAACCCAGGTGGACGTCTAGACACTGCAATTGATATTTCCAATCTATTTGTAGAAGAGGGTAAAACAATACTTCAAATCGAAGATAAAGGAAATAAACTCGTAACACCAGCAACTCCAGGTAAACGGGTGGACGTTCCGGTAAGTATTATTATCGATGAGGGTAGTGCCTCTGCATCGGAAATTTTAGCAGGTGCACTTAGTGAATCTGCGGATGTTCCGTTAGTAGGTTTAACTTCATTTGGTAAAGGGACTGTTCAAACAGTAAATGATTTACCTGATGGCTCGAATATTAAAATTACAACAGCTAAATGGTTAACACCAGAAGGAAACTGGATTCATGACAAAGGAATTGAACCTGACTTTGTAGTGGAATATCCAAGTTATGCTATGTTGTCACCAATAGATCCTTCTACTACTTTAGAGGAAAATCAATCTTCTGAAGCAGTTCAAAATGCCAAAGAAATGCTTCAAGCAATTGGCTATAAAGTAGGGGAAATAGATGGGAATTTCGATGCTCAAATGACGGCAGCAGTGAAAAAGTTCCAGTCAGACAACAAGCTTGAAGTTACCGGTAAACTTGTAGATGAATCTACTTTAGGATTAATGGATAAAATTCGTGAAAAAATTGTTAATGATGATCCTCAATTGCAAAAAGCAACTGAAGTTGTCACAGACTTATTAAATAAATGAAAAAAGCTGGCCATCTTGGTCAGCTTTTTCAACACGTATAAAGGAGCTAACAGACGATGAAGGATGTTTATTTATTAAGTGGGTTTCTAGGAAGTGGGAAAACCTCACTTTTATCGCATCTAATTGAGCAATTTAAAGCAGAAGGTATAAAACCAGCTGTTATTATGAACGAGCTGGGAAAGCTTCCTTTTGATAGTAGAGCTGTGGATGACGGGATTCCTTTGAAAGAAATGCTGGAAGGCTGTATTTGCTGTACAGGTTCTGAAAAAATGGAAGCACAGCTTCAAACGCTTCTGGAAGGCGAAGATTTTGATGTTTTATTAATTGAAACAACTGGCGCTGCCCATCCTGTAGAAGCAATGGATGCTGTATTTTCTCCTTTATTTGCAAGCAAGTTAAATATGAAAGGGATTATTACAGTAGCAGATTGTAAAAGATGGCTTGATCGCGACAAAATGACTCCGCAAACGAGAATGCTCTTTTTAGAGCAAATAAAGCATGCACATTTAATAGTAGCAAATAAAGTCGATTTACTTACAGATGCAGAAATTTTAACGGTTACGATGCAAATACAAGCGTTAAATGAGATAGCACCGATTATACAAACTGCCAATAGTAAACTTCCTATAAAACTGTTAAAAAAAATGGAAGCAACATTCCATGAAAAAGAGGTCAAAGAAGCTGCAATTGGAAAACAATTAACACTCTCATCTCGACTACATACATTTCACGATGAAGTACTGCAAGAAGATTTTGAAGAATGGGTTCGTAGTCTACCCGATACCGTTTACCGGATGAAGGGATATGTACCATTAAAAGGGCATAAAAATCCATATCTGTTCCAATACGCATATGGTATGGTGCAGTGGCTACCCGAGTATATGAAAATGCCACCGCAAATCGTTATTATAGGAGAACAAGTGGACAAAATTGAAATAATCGGTAGTGAACGAAATGATTAACGCATTTCGTTTATTATATAAGGAACGTAAATATACTACTGAACTTCAAACAGAAGAACAAATACGCAAACTGATAAAATCTGAGCTATTAGATGAATATACACACCCAAGAGCAAGACTATCAATAGAAAAAAAGTTGGGGCTAGCTTTGGATAGAATTAGTATAAGCCCGTTGTCAGATGAGGAAAAGAAATGGATTGAGAAGATATATAAAGAAGAATATATAAATCTGTCAACAGAGTAGAAAACGTAATATTTAAATATAGTGGTTAAGTTATCCAATTATTTTGTGAGAAAAAGGCTTTTCTCATCATGTTTTCGATAAAACTGGTCTTGCTGGAATATTTTATGCCAATTTTTCTGCTAATTTTGTGTTTCAATAAAGGAGCACAAAAGAAGGAGGAAATGAAAATGAAAATGAAGAAAACACATTCTATCATGGTTGGATTACTTGCAGGTGGCTTATTACTTTCAACTAATACAGCAGAAGCATCTATGATAACTGGAAATTCACAAACTACTTCCGAGGCAAATACATCCGTTATGTATCAATGGCAGTCTCCGATTAAAGTAATCTATAATTACAATGGAAATAATGAAGATATTCAAAATCTTATCAATGAGCAATTAACGGCTCTAACTCCGATTATACAAAAAGAAATGCAAGAAGCTCAAAAATCTATCGTTACAAATAAAGTTAAAGAGTATAAGAAGCCAGTAGTAACAGAAAAAGCACCAGTAGTTAAAAAACCAATAGAAACAGAAAAAGCGCCAGTAGTTGAAAAACCAGTAGTAACAGAAAAAACACCAGTAGTTGAAAAACCAGTAGAACAAGAAAAAACGCCAGTAGCAGAAAAACCAGCTACTCCAGCTACACCTGTAACACCACCAGTAGTGGAGAAGCCAGCTAAAGAAACGAACGAAACAACACAAGTATCATCTGTTATACAACAGGTTGTAGACTTAACAAACCAAGAACGTGCGAAAGCGGGTCTAAAAGCTTTACAAATTGATACAAAACTTACTCAATCAGCACAAGCAAAATCACAAGATATGAAAAACAAAAACTATTTCTCTCATACGAGTCCAACATACGGTTCACCATTTGACCAGATGAAATCTTTTGGTATTACCTATAAATCAGCAGCAGAAAATATTGCAATGGGTCAACGCAGTGCAACGGAAGTTGTAAAAGCGTGGATGGAATCTCCAGGACACAAAGCAAATATTATGAATCCATCTTATACACATATCGGAGTAGGATTATCTGATAGTGGATATTACTGGACACAACAATTCATCGGAAAATAATGAATAAAAAACGACGCAATTATACTGCGTCGTTTTTTGTTAATTTCTTTTGCAAGTGTATAAGTCTTATACCAAGCGTAATGGCACCAACTGTTAATCCAACGATGAGCCCAATCCAGTAGCCAAAACGTTCGAAAGAAGTATAATTTGCTAAAATATAGCCTGTTGGCAGTCCGATAATCCAATACGAAATGATTGCCATGATGAGGGTAATCGTAACATCCTTATATCCACGTAAAGCTCCTTGTACTGGTGCTTGAATGGCATCTGATAACTGGAAGAGCGCCGCAAACAAGAAAAACTGTACAGTAAGCGCGATGACATGCTGATCATCTGTGTAAATGGATGCGATTGGTTCTCGGAATATGAATAGAATCGAAGACGAGATAAAACTAAAAAACACCGCTGTTCCTACACTTAACCAACTATATGTTTTCGCATCATTAAATCGTTTTGCCCCAACTGCATGACCTACTAGAATAGTAGCACCCATTGAAATGCTAAGTGGAATCATATAGAGCAAAGAAGTAAAGTTCATGGCTATTTGATGTGCAGAAATAACTTCAGTTGAATAAGCACTCATCAGTATCGTGACAGCTGAGAAAATCGTCGTTTCTGCAAAAAGAGATAATCCAATTGGAATTCCGATTTTCGTTAGGGTTCCTATTTTTGCGAAGGATGGTTTACTCCAGTGACTAAAAATTGTTAATTCCGCAAAAGGTTTATTTTTATACACAATCCCAATTGCTATGAATAGAATTAGCCAATAGGTGATGGCCGAACCAAGCCCCGCCCCAACTCCTCCAAGCGCAGGAAATCCAAGTTTACCATAGATGAAAACATAATTTAAAGCAATATTAATGGGTGCAGATAGTAAAGTAATCACCATGGATACTCTTGTCTTACCTAGAGCATCGATAAAGGAACGTAGCACACTATATAAAAATAGAGGAATAAGTCCAATACTCATCATATACAAATATTTCTTGGCAACTAAGCGTACACTATCTTCAAGAGGGATTAAGTTTAATACAGGATCAATCAATAGCAAAATACCTAGAAAAACGATGAAAGATAGTAAAATAGCAATATAAAAACCTTGTTGCACAAAGGTACGTACATCTTCCTTCTTTTTTGCGCCGATGAATTGTGCTACAATGGGCGTAATTCCTATTAATATACCAGTTAACCCAGTATAGACAGGAACCCAGATGGAGGATCCAATAGAAACACCTGCTAGATGATCAATACTATATTTACTTGTCATTAATATATCAAAAAAGGTCATTAAATAAAGTGCAACTTGTGTGATTAAAATAGGTAATACAATTTTAATCATATACTTGCTTTTTTCGGGTAGTGATTTCGTTTCATGCATTTTGGCATACATCCTTTAAGTTTTAAAATAGTTAGGAGATTATGAATGAATAATAACACAATTGTATTAACAGGTGGGGGAACTGCCGGCCATGTTTCGTTGAACGAAGCAATTATTCCCGAATTAATAAAAAAAGGATATAAAGTCCATTATATAGGCTCCCATGATGGAATTGAACGTACTATAATAGGGGAGAACTTTCCGACTATCCCTTATCATCCAATTTCCAATGGTAAACTCCGAAGATATTTTTCAATGAAAAACTTTTCGGATCCTTTTAAAGTATTATACGGTACATTACAAGCTTTAACTATATTAAAAAAAGTAAAACCTTCGCTTGTTTTTTCAAAGGGGGGATTTGTATCTGTTCCTGTGGCTATAGCTGCAAAACTTGCTAATATCCCTGTTGTAATACACGAATCGGATATAACCCCGGGCCTTGCCAATAAAATCGCTTCATCATTTGCAGAACATATATTTACTGTGTTTGAAGAAACATTGAAATACTTACCGAAAGAAAAAGCCTCGTCCATCGGTGCAATCATCCGACCAGATTTGTTTTTAGGCAATGAACAAATTGCAGAAAAGTTAACTGGCTTTGAAGCTAATAAAGAAACAATCATCGTCATGGGCGGAAGTCAAGGTTCTGCCAAGATCAATGAAGTGATTAAAGAGAATATAGATGCTATAACGAGTAAATTTCAAATTATCCATTTGTGTGGAAAAGGAAATTTAGATCCAACTTTAACAGGGAAGCCAAATTATATTGCATTTGAATATGTAACCGATGAATTGCCACACCTATTAAAGATATCCAATTATGTAATTAGCCGCGCAGGATCGAATTCAATCTTTGAGTTTTTAGAGTTGAAAAAACCGATGTTGTTAATTCCATTATCGATTCATGCGAGTCGAGGGGACCAAGTATTAAATGCCAATTTCTTTGAAGAAAAAGGATATGCCCTTGTAATCGAGGAAGAAAACTTAACAACAGCTAGTTTTATGAATATACTTGCTGATTTAGTGAAATATAGAGAACCTATTATTGATAAGCAATTTAATGCAGATTCTTCTAAAACACCAAATCAATTCACAGAGTTATTACTGACTTATAAAAAATAAGACACAAGGCACTAAATATATAGATGCTTTTGGGGTTTTTTGAACGAAAGCGGGTTTACACCATTATGGAGATTTCTTGATGTTTAGGGATGCGACAAAGTCGCATCCCTAAACATTTTTTCGGTAATCTTGTGGTAGTCGTTCGTTCGTTCGTCTCGCTCCAAAAGCAAACCGAAAACGTACAAGTGAAAAAATAGGTTCAACGTCAAATGTTGGGGTGATGTGATTTTCACCCAGCCCTTAACCAAGATGTACCCCTATTTCTTTATACTTTATATTTAATAAAATCTTTGCCCGAAAGTGATCGAAGCGACGAAAACCATATGCGTTACGCTTCATCACTT
>NZ_JBFTLO010000028.1:0-52918 GCF_056396485.1 Psychrobacillus sp. 05T411
CAAGCACTCATCGTCTAGTGATGATGGCAAAGACAAGCACTCATCGTCTAGTGATGATGGCAAAGAGGTCACACCCGTTCCCATACCGAACACGGAAGTTAAGCTCTTTTGCGCCGATGGTAGTTGGGGGTTTCCCCCTGTGAGAGTAGGACGTCGCTGGGCACCAAAAAAAGAAGTCGTTACCGATTATTCGGTAATGACTTCTTTTTATTTTTGCCTTGGAAATTATAAGGTTTAGATTAATATATTAATTCTATATTTAAGAGGAACTTGTTCTATTCATGTATAATAAAAGTAGATAATATGACAAGCTAGTGAGGTGTATAACATGCAAGGGAAACGACCATTAGTTGAAGCATTAGAAAAGTTTCATACACAAAAAAGCGTTTCATTTCATGTACCGGGTCATAAAAATGGGCTTCTATCCAATTTACCCAATGTAATAAAAGAAACTATGCAGTATGATTTGACCGAGTTAAGTGGATTAGATGACTATCATCATCCAGAAGAAGCGATTAAAGAAGCAGAGCAGCTACTTTCAGCTACTTATGAAACGCAGAAAAGTTTTTTTTTAGTAAATGGAACTACTGTAGGAAATTTAGCTATGATTTATGCTACTTGTCAGTTTGGTGAGCAAATTATTGTACAAAGAAATGCTCATAAATCTATTTTTCATGCCATCGAATTAATCGGAGCGGAGCCTATCTTTGTAACGCCAGAATGGGATGAGCGATCGAAAACGGCAGCTTACGTGTCATTGGAAGTGATCAATAATGCAATACAACAGTATCCTATGGCTAAAGCTGTTATACTAACCTATCCTAGTTATTATGGTGTTGCATCTTCTAATCTAAAAGATATTATCGACGTATGTCATATGAATAATATACCAGTCCTAGTGGATGAAGCTCATGGGGCACATTTCCATGCGAATAAAGGTTTTCCGAAGTCCGCGTTAATGTGTGGAGCAGACGTAGTTGTGCAATCAGCCCATAAAACATTACCTGCACTAACGATGGGGTCTTTTTTACATTTTAATTCGGAGTTAGTTAAAGTAGATTCGATAAATAAGTACTTGCGAATGCTACAATCGAGCAGCCCATCCTATCTCTTACTAGCCTCACTGGATGATGCGAGAAGTTATGTCGAAAGATACAACGAAATAGATTATAAACACTTTATGAATAGAAGAAAGTTATTTATCCATGCGTTAGAAACTATTTCTTGTCTGGAAGTAGTGGAAGTAGACGATCCACTTAAATTGTTAATACGAGTAGAAATGTATGCGGGTTTCCAAGTACAGAAAGCATTTGAAGTGCAGAATATTTATGTAGAATTAGCGGATACACATCAAGTGTTGTTTATTTTGCCTTTATTAAAGGGAGAGCATGAATATCCTTTTGCTGATATTAGAAAGCGTATAAAGAAAGCGGTAGATCAATTACAAAAAGAAATACCAAATAGTCCAGCAGAAATCCAACCGATTATTCAACAGCCTATTTCAACATTACATATGAGTGTCGGTGTATTGAATGAAAAGCAAGGTGAATGGATTCCGTATACCCGTTCAATCGGAAGAATAGCAAAAGGAATGGTGATTCCTTATCCACCTGGAATTCCTCTTTTAATAGCAGGAGAGAAAATCACAGTGGCTATACTAACTGAATTAGAAGAATGGTTGGCTAAGGGAGCAGTATTTCAAGGGAAACATCGACTTGCAGAAAAGTTAATATATGTAGTGGAGGATTAATTGTGCAAAAAAGAGGGTATTTTATAACTAGTGAAGGTCCTGAAGGGGCTGGAAAAACAACCGTAATGAATTTACTTGGAGCCCAATTAAAAGAAGAGGGCTATGATGTTGTAATGACAAGAGAGCCTGGCGGAATTATGATTTCGGAAAAAATTAGAAACATAATTTTAGATAATGAGCATACAATGATGGAAAGCCGTACGGAAGCTTTATTATATGCCGCAGCTAGAAGACAGCATTTAGTTGAAAAAGTACAGCCTGCTATTGAAGCTGGAAAAATAGTTATATGCGATCGTTTTATAGATAGTTCACTTGCATATCAAGGTTTTGCAAGAGGTATTGGTGTGGAAGAAATACTAGCCATCAATAAGTTTGCAATAGGTGAAACAATGCCAAATAAAACGATTCTGTTCGATATTGAACCAAGTGTAGGGCTTGCAAGGATTAACGCTCATGAAACCCGCGAAAAAAATCGTTTAGATGTAGAAGATCTAACATTCCATGAAAAAGTTAGAGAAGGTTATTTATCGCTAGTTAATCGATATCCGGAACGTATGGAAGTAATTGATGCTTCTCGTTCAGTTGATGAAGTGTTAAAAGATGTATATAAAATCATAAAACACGAATTAGAAATAATTAGATAATTCATGTTATAATAAAGATAAGAAAATACAATAGGAGTGAGTATCGATGAAATTGATAGTAGCAGTAGTACAAGATCAAGATAGTAACCGATTGTCTAATGCTTTAACAAAAGCAAAGTTTAGAGCGACAAAACTGGCGAGTACAGGTGGGTTTTTACGATCTGGAAATACTACCTTTTTAATCGGTACCGAGGACTCATTAGTAGCTTCCGCTTTAGAGTTGATTAGAGATAATTGTCGAGCAAGAGAGCAAATGGTTGCACCTGTTTCCCCAATGGGTGGAAATGCAGATTCGTATATTCCATACCCAGTAGAAGTTGAAGTAGGAGGAGCTACCGTATTTGTTCTGCCGATTGAACAATTCCATCATTTTTAATAATGAAGGAAGGGGTAGAAAAGGTTGAAGATAAATCAAGACGTACGAGTAGGAATAGATAAAGTAAGAAAAGATTCTATACAAAATGGTCCGCGAGCTACAAACTTTGGACAAATAATCTCCAGACAAGAACATAGAATGCAGACGGAAACAATAACGAAACTGTTAGGGGATATTTCAACGGCAGGAGATCGTCTAGCACGATCAAGAAATTTACGTGATATGGCAAAGTTCAAAATGCTAATTCGAAAGTTTCTACAAGAAGCCGTAGATTTTGGGATGGGATTAAAACAATCTCATACTTGGAATCGTTTTGGTGAAGGTAGGAAGTTGAAGATTGTTGAAACAATTGATGAGAAACTAGTAGAATTAGCCGAAGAGATTTTAAACCAAGAGAAAAGCTCCATTGATCTCTTAGATAAAATCGGAGAAATAAAAGGTCTACTTATTAACCTTTACACGTAAACTTCCCGTGTTTTCGCCACTTGCGAGACACGGGATTTTTTAGAAAATAGATAAGAGCATTTGATAATGAAGAAGGTGAGATACATGGAAGACTGGTCAATTGATGGAGTAGATAAATTACAACCTGTAGCAATTAAGCAAATTCAATCAATTGTTCAGAAGAACCGCATTGGACATGCTTATATCATTGAAGGTGCAAAAGGCACTGGGAAAGTAAAGGTAATGCAGTTTTTTGTACAACTTATATTATGTGAAAATCCGACCGAAAATGTTCCATGTGAAACATGTAGAAGTTGTAAAAGATTAAAATCAGCTAATCATCTAAACTTTATAGAACTAGAACCGGATGGACAATTCATTAAGCGTGGTCAAATAGATGACCTAATTCACGAAATGAGCAAAACTGCAATTGAAACTGGACGTAAAATATACGTTATTCATCAAGCGGATCAATTGAATGCTAGCGCTGCCAATACATTATTGAAGTTTTTAGAAGAACCACAAAGCGAAATAACGGCAATTCTTTTAACGGATCGAATGCATGCACTAATTCCAACCATCCGTTCTAGATGTCAGCATTTAAGCTTAGCAGCTATGCCCCAATCGGTTCTAAAACAAAGACTTGTAGAAGAAGGAATAACTGATTCAATGGCCTCTACTGTCTGTCGGATGACGAATCAAGTCGAAGAAGCGATTAAATTAGCGAAGGATGAGCAATTTGGACTTGCAAGGAAATCAGTGTTAAAATTGGTTGAAGCGAGTGGAAAAAGTGTTCAAGATGCCTTGATGTGTATTCATGAAGATTTTGGTCCTTTGCTTAAAGAAAAGGAACAAGCAGAGCAAGCATTAGATTTACTACTATTCGCTTATCGTGATATAGTAGCTATAAAAGCAAGTAACGTCGCAGTCTGTACTTATCCGGATATGGTTCATTATTGGAAGCAAGTTGCCCTGCATAGTACGTATGAGCAATTATCCAAGCAATTAGAAATAATTTTACATGCAAAACAAAACTTGCATAAGAACATGAACCGGACACTGATGATGGAGCAATTAATGCTAAGCTTGCAGGAGGTATTTACTTTTGTATAATGTTGTAGGAGTTCGCTTTAAAAAAGCGGGTAAAATATATTATTTTGATCCAGTAGATTTTGCGTTAGAGAAAGATGATTACGTTATTGTAGAAACTGCTAGAGGGGTTGAGTACGGCAAAGTAGTTGTACCGATCAAACAAGTAGGGGAGCATGATGTAGTTCTCCCTTTAAAACAAGTAGTAAGACCTTCTACTGAGAAGGATCGTATTCAGGTAGAAGAAAATCGTTCAGAATCTGTACAAGCTCTCGCGTTAGGAACCGAAAAGATTTTAGAAAGAGCTTTAGAGATGAAACTCGTGGATGTTGAATATACATTTGACAGAAACAAAATTATTTTTTACTTTACTGCGGAAGGTCGAGTCGATTTCCGAGACTTAGTAAAGGATTTAGCTTCCGTATTTAGAACTCGAATTGAACTTAGACAAATTGGAGTTCGTGATGAAGCTAAAATGTTAGGGGGCATTGGTCCGTGTGGACGTATGCTTTGTTGTTCTACATTTTTAGGTGATTTTGAACCAGTATCTATTAAAATGGCAAAAGATCAAAATTTATCATTGAATCCATCTAAAATATCAGGTTTATGTGGACGTTTAATGTGCTGTTTAAAGTATGAAAATGATGAATATGAAGAAGCAAGAGAACAAATGCCTGATATTGGTGATAAGATTGAAACACCGGATGGTCTTGGAAGAGTAGTAAGTATGAATATTTTAGAGCGGGTTTTACGTATAGAGTTAAATGATCCTCAAAGGGTATTAGATTACACGTTAGAAGAAATTATTAGCCATTCGGAAAATCCGGTACAATGGTCGGGGCAATGAGGTGAATGTGTGATGGACCGTAATTTTTTAGATACAATTATAGAATTTGAAAAACAATTAGAGTCCACGCAGCTGCAATTTCGAGCTTTAAAAGAATTTGTGGCGATAATGGTAGAAGAACGTCAAACGCTACAACAAGAGAACAACCATTTAAGACAGAGACTCGATGAAATGCATGAAAAAGAAGCATTAAATGAGAAAGTTCGAGAAGAAAAGTTAAACAAAGCAGATATTGGAGAAGGTCATGATAATTTAGCGCGACTTTATCAAGAAGGTTATCATGTTTGTCATGTTCATTTTGGAAGTTCTCGTAAAGAAGAAGATTGTCTATTTTGCTTATCATTTTTAAATAAACAAAACGTATGATCAATTGACTGATGCCACTCCAAAAGTGGGTGTCAGTCTTTTGTTTTGCTTGGAGGAATCAGTTATGGAACAATGGTTAAAGGATGACGAGCGTCTCGATTATTTATTGGCAGAGGATCTACGGATAATTCAAAGTCCGTCTGTTTTTTCATTTTCTTTGGATGCTGTATTATTGGCAAGGTTTACATATGTGCCGATTAAAAGAGGGAAAATAGTGGACTTGTGTTCTGGCAATGGGGCAATCCCATTATTTTTGAGTGCCCGGACACAAGCAGAAATAATTGGCATTGAATTGCAAGAAAGGCTAGCCGATATGGCTACTAGAAGTGTGGAATACAACCGACTTTCCGAACAAATTATCATTCAGCAGGGCGATGTAAAAGGAATTGCTGCTTTAATTGGATCGGAAAAGTACGACGTTGTTACTTGTAATCCACCTTATTTTCCAGCGCATGAAGCAAGTGAACGGAATTTAAAAGAACATTTGGCTATCGCCAGGCATGAGATCCATCTTACGCTAGAGGAAGCAGTCATTTCGGCAAGTGAATTGTTAAAGCAAGGTGGAAAAGCCGCATTTGTTCATCGACCTGGAAGACTACTTGATATCGTTACCGCGATGAGAGCAAATCGACTAGAGCCTAAGCGTATTCGATTCGTCTACCCAAAAGAGGGAAAAGAAGCGAATACACTTTTAATCGAAGGAATAAAAGATGGGAAACCGGATTTGAAAATTTTACCGCCTTTATATGTATATGGGGAAGATGGGCAATATACAGAAGAAGTAAAAGAGATGCTATATGGAAAAGAATGAAAAGATTCATACGTTTTACGTTTTAGAATGTTGTGATGGTTCCTATTATGCAGGTTATACGAATGATTTAATAAAAAGAATTGCGGTGCATAATGAAGGAAAAGGGGCAAAATATACACGAGCGAGACTTCCAGTTGTCTGTATATATAATGAAATGTTTGAAACGAAACGTGAGGCAATGCAGGCAGAATACGCTTTTAAGCAATTATCAAGGAAGCAAAAAATACACTATATGGGAGGGCAAACTAGATGATGAAATCTCAGAAATCGACGGAGCACGAACAAAGTAGTTGTTTATATTTGGTTGCAACGCCTATCGGGAATTTGGAAGATATGACGATGCGCGCCATTCGAATATTAAAAGAAGTAGATATGATTGCTGCAGAAGATACACGTAATACAAAAAAGCTTTGTAATTATTTTGAGATATCGACACAACTAATGAGCTATCATGATCACAATCAGCAAGTAGGTGGAGAAAAGATATTAGATTTATTGAGGCAGGGGAAACGTATAGCGTTAGTGAGTGATGCCGGACTTCCTTGCATCTCAGATCCTGGGGCAGATATTGCAGCAAAAGCAGTTGCAGAAGGGTTTGCAGTCATACCAGTCCCAGGAGCAAATGCAGCACTAAGTGCATTAATCGCTTCGGGATTATCGACACAACCTTTTTTCTTTTACGGATTTTTAAGTAGAAATAAAAAAGAAAGAAAAGCAGAGATTACACAGCTTCAAAAAAGGCAGGAGACTGTTATTTTGTATGAATCTCCTCATCGATTAAAGGATTCCTTAAAAGACATGCAGGCCATTATGGATGGCAATCGTCAAATTGTGTTAGCCAGAGAGCTAACGAAGAAGTTTGAAGAGTTTCTAAGAGGGACAATTGATGAAGCGGTAAGTTGGGTAGAGCAAAATGAAATTCGGGGTGAATTTTGCATCGTATTAAATGGTAACGAGGAAGAGCCATTAGATGAATTAGATGCTCCGTGGTGGGAAAAGTTAAGTATAGAAGAGCATGTGAACAAAATTATAGAAGAAAAGCAGTGTACGTCGAAGGAAGCTATTAAAGAAGTGGCAATTCAAAGAGGTATGCCAAAAAGAGACGTTTATCAAAACTATCATATAGAATAAACAAAAACATCCATATTCTAAAAAGAATACGGATGTTTTTATTATTTTAAGTTATTTTGAATCTCTTTAATTAGTAATTCTGCACCTTCAGGGCTTAGAATTAATTTACCACCAACAAGACGAAGATTGTCATCTGATACTTCACCAGTTACAGCGCAAGTCATGTTAGGCATGTATTTTTTTAGGATGATTTTATCATCATCAACATAGATTTCTAAAGCATCCTTTTCTGCAATACCTAATGTGCGGCGAAGTTCAATCGGAATAACTACGCGTCCTAATTCATCAACTTTACGAACAATACCTGTAGATTTCATAATAGTTTTCTCCTCTCAAGAGTACAAATTTTTCGTCATTTTTCGACATAAATCTATTTCATATAAACAATCATACCAAGTACTACCATTTTCGTCAATAATTAAATTATGAAAAACATTGCGTTATATCATAAAAATTTGACCAAATAATATATTAATAGATAAAAATTTGATTAATATTTTTAAAAAAAGTCATTATTTTGGAATAATAACCATTTTATTTAATAATTTAGGTAGTTAAACGTTGGTCGATAATTATACAGTAGAGTTATTAATTATTTGAAACAAATACTTTGTTTAGATAGAATAGAATATAAAGTAGATTTTCGCATTGGAGGCATTTTTACATTGAAAGATCAACAAAAAACATTTTATTTGACAACGCCTATTTACTACCCAAGTGGCAAGTTTCATATTGGTACTGCATACACAACAGTAGCATCCGATGCAATGGCACGTTACAAACGACTAAGAGGCTATGACGTTAGGTTCCTTACGGGAATGGACGAGCATGGTCAAAAAATTCAAGAAAAAGCACAAGAGGCAGGCATGGAACCGCAAGCATACGTAAATGAAATTGCGGAAGCAGCGAAAAAAGTATGGGCTTTGATGGATATTTCATATGATGATTTCATTCAAACAACGGAAGAACGCCATACAAAAACGGTTGAAAAAATATTTCAACGTTTTTTAGATAATGGAGATATTTATAAAGGTGAGTATGAAGGTTGGTATTGTACTCCTTGTGAATCTTTCTTTACTGAAAACCAGTTAGTAGATGGAAACTGTCCGGACTGTGGTCGACCTGTTCATAAAGTAAAAGAAGAGTCTTACTTCTTTAATATGAAGAAATATGCAGATCGTCTATTAGCTTATTATGAAGACAATTTAGCGTTTATTGAACCAGAGTCCCGAAAAAATGAAATGATTAATAACTTCATTAAACCTGGATTAGAGGATTTATCTGTTTCCAGAACATCATTCGATTGGGGAATTCGTGTACCAGGAGATCCCAAGCATGTTATTTACGTGTGGGTTGATGCGTTAACGAATTATATTACTTCACTTGGCTATCTATCAGAAGATGATTCATTATTTAAAAAGTATTGGCCGGCAGATGTACATGTTGTAGGAAAGGACATTGTAAGATTCCATACAATTTATTGGCCAATTTTCTTGATGGCATTAGATTTACCGCTACCTAAAAAGGTATTTGCACATGGATTTATCATGATGAAAGACGGCAAAATGTCTAAATCTAAAGGAAATGTTGTATATCCAGAAATGTTAGTAGAACGTTATGGCTTAGATGCAACGCGCTATTTCTTATTGCGTGAGCTACCATTTGGGCAAGATGGTGTATTTTCTCCGGAATCATTTGTAGAGCGTACAAACTTCGATTTGGCAAATGATTTAGGTAATTTGTTAAATAGATCCGTATCGATGATTAATAAATATTTCGATGGAAAAGTTCCAGCATCTCAAAGTGAGCCTACGGAATTCGATGCAGCTCTTCAGGAATTTGCAAAAGAAACAATCAAAAAATATGAAACGAGCATGGAGAAAATGCAGTTCAGTGTCGTATTAAGCGATTTATGGGCTTTCATATCACGTACCAACAAGTATATTGATGAAACTCAACCATGGGTACTTGCTAAAGATGAGGCACTTCGTGGTCAGTTGGCGGCTGTAATGACTAATTTAGCAGAAAGTTTACGCCAAATTGCTACATTAATCCAACCGTTTATGACGAATAGTCCTAAAGAAATGATGGCTCAGCTTGGAATGACAGAAGAGTATTTGGAATGGGATAAGCTTGGAAACTTCGACGTGATTGGAGATAATATAGAAGTAATTCAAACAGGTGTCCCAATATTCCCACGTTTAGATGTAGATATTGAAGTAGCTTATATTCGCGACCAAATGCGCGGATCTGTGCAAACACCACAAGAAGAAGTAGAAGAAGAGGAAGTTGGCGTTGAAGAGATTTCAATCGATGATTTCTTTAAAGTAGATTTACGCGTAGCTACCGTTTTGGAATGTGAACAAATTCCAAAGGCAGATAAATTATTAAAGCTGCAGCTAGATATGGGCTATGAAAAACGTCAAGTTGTTTCAGGAATAGCGAAGCACTATAAACCGGAAGATCTTATCGGGAAGAAAGTAATTGTAGTTGCTAATTTAAAACCAGTTAAACTAAGAGGAGAACTATCTCAAGGGATGATTCTCGCTGGTGAAAAAGATGGTTATTTAACGTTAGCAACAGTGGATGAAAAGCTTGAAAATGGCGCACAAGTGAAATAATAAGTTAAAATAGACCTGTTGCTAAAAAAGTGACAGGTCTTTTTATTGCTTTAGGAAATTTTAAAATTCTATATAAGTGGGTAATTTTTCCGAATAAACGTGGTATAGGGATAATGCGTCGTAAAGAGTTGAATGAAGTGTCCACTGGGATTTCCACTACAGGGCGGACGCTTTCCACGGGTGAGCGATGAGCCTTCACCGCCGCTTGCGCGTACGTTGTGAAGTCTCATCATGCTCACTTAATCCCGTTGGAGTCGCCGCCCTGTAGCGAAAATCCATGGGAATTACTATCTAATATAGTGTCTACACATATCAGAGATTAAATTAATCCAGTCTACTACGTAAAGTTTTATAAATCTAATAAGAAAATGCGATCTCCAAATAAAGAGCTGTTTTAAGAATTAGTTGCTTTCACCGGCAATTTGGTTGCTTTAATTTGTCAATTAGTTGTACTAAGCCATTTACTGGATGAAAACATTCCATAAACTATATATGATTTTGTTTTTAGCAAGTCGATATTGAGTAAGCAAGCAATTTCCATTGATTTTCGCTGCAAGCGACGACTCCTGCCGGATGAGTGGGCAAATGAGACATTCCAACGTACGCCAAAGCGGCGGGGATGGCTCATCGCTCACCCGGCGGAAAGCGTTCGACTGCAGCGAAAATCATAGCGGTCACTAGTCAACTCTTTACAAAGCATTATCCTTATTATGTGCACCACCCCATTAATTTTAATAATTTCTGTTTTTGTATTGGGCAGAGATAGGCACTTATGCTTTTCTTATGATAAATAATATTTTCAAATACTATTCTAGACGATATATGAATGAACTTACGTGAGGAGAAGAAGTTAAATGTTTATAGACACACATGTACACTTAAATGCCGATCAATACGACGAAGACTTGCAACAAGTAATTAATCGAGCACTACAAGCAGATGTAAAGAAAATGGTCGTTGTCGGATTTGATCGAAAAACAATCGAACGAGCAATAAAGCTAGCAGAAGAATACCCATTCATCTATGCAGTAGTAGGTTGGCATCCTGTAGATGCAATTGATTGTACAGACGAAGACTTAAAATGGATTGAGGAACTTGCGGCTCACGAAAAAGTAGTAGGAATCGGAGAAACCGGGCTGGATTATTACTGGGATAAATCGCCTAAAGATATTCAACAAGCATTATTTCGAAAACAAATTCGTTTAGCTCAAAAGGTAAATTTACCGATTATTATACATAATCGAGAAGCAACGGAGGACGTCATCCGAATTTTAAAAGAAGAAGATGCCTATTTAACAGGAGGCATTATGCATTGTTTCGGTGGAAGTGTCGAAACAGCACGACAATGTATCGACATGAATTTTATGATTTCTCTTGGGGGACCCGTAACATTTAAAAATGCAAAGAAACCAAAAGAGGTAGCTACGGAGATTCCTTTAGAGCATTTATTAATTGAAACAGATGCACCTTATTTGGCACCCCATCCTCATCGAGGAAAAAGAAATGAGCCTGCGCTTGTAACACTTGTTGCGGAAGAAATTGCACGATTGAAAGGGCTGCCAATCGAACAAGTTGCGGAAGCGACAACAAATAATGCAGAACAATTTTTCCGCATAGTAGATAAAAAAATATAAACTTTTTGATGCCCAAAATATCGTCGATTTTTACTGTGTTTGAATAGTGTAAAAAAATATAAATAGTTGACAAGATGAAAAGTACTCTATATAATCACTCGAGTGAACAAGGAGGCGTTTTTCATGTCAAATAATACCATGAAAAACCTGTTCTTTCATTCATTGAGGAGCAAGCAAACACTAGTAACTATTGCATCTTTACTATTGTTTCTTGCAGTCGTTTCTTTCGTTTTATACGAAGGAACTAAGAAAACTGTTGCTTTAACAGTGAACGGTGAACAACAAGAGATTTTAACGCACGCAAATACAGTCGGAGAACTACTAAAACAACATAATATTTTAGTAGCAAACGATGACTTTTTACAACCCTCAGTGAACACTTCAATCAAAAATAATTTAGTGGTTGAGTGGGAGCAGGCAAGACAAATAGAAATAACAGTAGATGGTGAAATTCAAACAATCAATACTACTGAACATTTAGTTTCAGAAATACTCGCAAAAGCAAATGTTCAAATAAATGAACATGATGCAATTACACCTGCTGCGGATGCAGAGGTTGGACCGAATAACAAAATTGCAATTGAAAAAGCGTTTGAAGTCACGCTTTTAGATGGTAACGAAGAGAAGAAGGTATGGTCCACTTCGACTACGGTCGCTGACTTTTTAAAACAATCTAACATTCAATTGAATGAATTCGACCGAGTAGAACGGCAAATGGATGAGATGGTCATTCCAGATTCCGTTATAAAAGTGGTGCGAGTAGAAAAGGTCACCGATGTAGTTGAGGAAGCTACAAACTTTGCAGTAGAAACGAAAAAAGATGACTCGCTATTAAAAGGGAAAGAAAAAGTAGTGCAAGCGGGTGAAAAAGGAACAGTTTCACGAACTTATGATGTACTGAAAGAAAATGGGGTAGAAGTATCCCGAAATGTTATTAGTGAAAGCGTGATAAAAGAACCTACGAAAAAAGTAGTTGCAGTTGGAACAAAAGTAGTAACTGCTAGTGTATCCCGTGGAGCAACAGATAGTGCAGGAAATGAGTTCTATGTAACGGCAACTGCATACACTGCTTATTGTAATGGTTGCTCTGGTATTACGACAACCGGTATTAATTTAAAGTCAAATCCAGATGTGAAAGTAATTGCAGTGGATCCTAAAGTAATTCCACTAGGCTCTAAAGTGTGGGTAGAAGGCTACGGTTACGCAGTAGCTGGAGACACGGGTGGTGCCATTAAAGGAAACAAAATTGACCTATTCATGCCATCTAAATCGAAAGCATATGACTTTGGACGCAAGAAGGTACGCATTAAAGTGTTAAATTGATGTTGTATAGCTTCCCTTTCTTTCATTGATAGGGGAAGCTTTTTTGCGTTATGATAGGAAGTAATAAAGTAGAAAAGAGGAAGTACCTTTGCGAATAAAAGAAGTCATTGTTGTAGAAGGTAAAGATGACACAACTGCTATTAAGCGTGCAGTTGATGCAGATACAATAGAAACGAACGGATCTGCTATTTCTAAAGAAACACTGATGAAAATCCAGCATGCGCAAGATAAAAGGGGAGTTATTGTTTTTACAGATCCAGATTACCCTGGGAGACGTATTCGCGCCATTATTGAAGAACATGTCCCTAGTGTGAAGCATGCCTTTTTATCGAAAGAAAAAACGATTGCCAAGAACGGCAAAGGGTTAGGGATTGAACATGCAAAGGACGAGGATATCCGTCTAGCACTTGCGAGCGTTTATACTCCTAAATCGGATACGGATGTAGCAGAGGATATTCCTTTAGAAATATTAGTAAAAGGAAAGTTAATCGGTCATCCAAACTCCAAAGAGCGAAGAACAAGACTCGGAGAATATTTAAAAATAGGATATACAAATGGGAAACAATTGCAAAAGCGACTTTCCATTTTTCAAATTAGCATACAGCAGGTAGAAGAAGCAATTTCACAACTGGATACGGAGGATAAATAATTTATGCAAAAAGATATAGCTACCCCAGTTCGGACACAAGAAATACTAAAAAAATATGGTTTTTCCTTTAAAAAAAGTTTAGGTCAAAACTTTTTAATTGATCCTAATATTTTACGAAATATCGTAGGACATGCGGATCTTACAAAAGATTCGGCAGCAATCGAAATTGGACCAGGTATTGGTGCTTTAACAGAGCATTTAGCAAGAGCAGCAGGAAAAGTAGTAGCTTTTGAAATTGACCAACGTCTATTGCCAGTATTAGAAGATACGTTATCGCCATATGATAACGTGGAGATTGTCCATGCGGATATATTGGATGCTGACGTGAAACAAATGTTCACAGATAAGCTAGAGGACTATAAAGACGTTATGGTCGTGGCCAATTTACCTTACTATGTAACAACACCTATTTTGTTGAAATTACTAATGGATCGTCTACCTATTCGAGGAATGGTTGTGATGATGCAAAAAGAAGTAGCAGACCGAATTACTGCAAAACCTGGAACAAAAGCTTACGGGTCACTTTCTATAGCGATTCAATACTATATGAAAGCAGAAGTAGCTATGATTGTCCCCAAAGCAGTTTTTATGCCTCAACCTAATGTAGAATCTGCAGTTATTAAGCTAACGCGCCATGAAACACCACCAGTACATGTGATTGATGAGGACTTTTTATTTCAAGTATCAAGAGGCTCGTTTGTACAACGAAGAAAAACGATTATTAATAATCTGCAATCCTCTTTGCCAAATGGAAAACAGAAAAAAGAATTAATCCTTCAATCTTTAGAAAAAGTAGGTATTAATCCGACTAGAAGAGGCGAGACTCTATCTATCGAAGAATTTGGCCGTCTAGCGGATGAATTATACGCACACTTTAATTAATAACACTTGTTACAATATTAGTAATGTTTATAAACAAAAGTAGTCATTGAATGAAATAAAAACGTTGACAAAGAGTGCCTATGGTTGTTAAAATGTTTTGTTTGACAAAAAAATAAATGCATGGTATAGTAATATTCAGTGAGGTGTAAGCGGAATGCCAAAAACTTTAGCTGATATTAAGAAGTCATTAGATCATCATTTAGGCAAGCGTTTGCAATTAAAAGCAAACGGGGGACGTAAGAAAACAATCGAGCGAGCTGGTGTATTACGAGAAACGTATCACGCCGTATTCGTTATCGACTTGGATCAAGATGAAAACTCTTTTGAACGTGTATCTTATAGTTATGCAGACATTTTGACAGAAGCAGTAGAAATCACTATTTTTGATGAAGCAAATAATTTAATCGTTGTAAAATGAGTATTTAGAACTTTTATTTTTTTATATTAACAAAAAAACTCTTTCTCTGTTCTTCGGAATGGATAAAGAGTTTTTTTCTGTTTTCGGGATATACTAGGAAGGCTAATTGTTAAAAAGGAGGATACACCATATGGCTAGAAAAGGTATTATGTCTAATGAATTAAAAGAAGAGATTGCAAAAGATCTTGGATTTTATGATGTAGTCAAAACCGAGGGCTGGGGTGGAATAAAATCACGTGATGCGGGTAATATGGTGAAACGCGCAATTGAAATGGCCGAGCAACAAATGAAGTCACCAAAGTAAACGAGATTTCCAAATAATGAACAATTAGCAACCAGAAAGGGCAGAGAAATCTGCCTTTTCTTTTTTTAAGCCTGCACGATTTGGGCCATACAGACCTTGCCACACGGTACGATGTACTTAGGATACTTCCGAAGCACTCATACAGTCGTTGCAGCCTTAGAGTGTATCCTGCTAACGTATGCGCTTCCGCTTTTCTTATGTACTGTGGTAAAATAGGTGACAGCATATGTTGGAAAAGGAGCAGATGGGATGTACTATGTAAAAGCACCTGCCAAAATAAACTTAACTCTTGATGTATTACATAAACGTCCAGACGGCTATCACGAAGTAGAAATGATCATGACAACTGTCGATTTAGCAGACCGTATTGGATTGGAAGTACGAGAAGATGGGGCTATACATATATTATCGGTCGATCGTTTTGTTCCAAATGATCATCGCAATCTTGCTTATCAGGCTGCGAAGATATTACAAGAGATGTATCATGTGAAATTGGGCGTATCGATCAAAATTGAAAAAAACATACCTGTAGCGGCTGGACTAGCCGGTGGAAGTAGTGATGCAGCTGCTACGCTTAGAGGGCTGAATACGGTATGGAATTTAGGTCTTACATTAGATGAGCTTGCGCAAATAGGTACTAAAATTGGCTCAGATGTAGCTTTCTGTGTGTATGGTGGAACAGCACTTGCCACAGGTAGAGGAGAAAAAATTCAAGAGCTACCGTCTCCTGCCAATTGTTGGGTCATTCTTGCAAAGCCGACACTCGGTGTTTCTACAGCCGATATTTACGGGAACTTAAAAATAGGCGACATCTCACACCCGAATACAAAGCAAATGATTCAAGCTATAAAAGAAAAAGATTTTGAACTAATGTGTGCATCTGTAGGGAATGTACTAGAGGAAGTCACATTAAATTTATATTCGGAAGTAGCCGTACTAAAAGAACAGATGCAAAAATTTGGGGCGGATGCCGTATTGATGAGTGGTAGTGGTCCAACTGTATTTGGTTTAGTAAATCAGGAATCCAGAGTACAACGAGTATATAACGGACTTCGTGGATTTTGTGATGAAGTATATGCTGTTCGACTAATCGGAGAAAGAGACACACTTGCTTAAACACGGATGATTGTGGTAAGTTTTTTATAAAATATTCGTATTTGGAGGTGATTGAATGAAATGGAAAAGAAGTGAACGGCTCGTAGATATGACGCAATACTTAATGGAGCATCCTCATAAATTAATCCCTTTGACATATTTTGCTTCTTTATACGAATCAGCTAAATCTTCCATTAGCGAAGACTTAACGATTGTGAAAGAAACATTTGAAGAAAGAGGAAGAGGTTTACTTGTAACTGTCCCTGGAGCAGCAGGTGGCGTAAAGTTCATCCCGACGATGACGGATGCAGATGTAAAAGTAGTAGCGAAAGATTTGATGGAACAGCTTTCTAAGGCAGAACGGTTATTACCGGGTGGCTATTTGTATATGACCGATTTGTTAGGGAACCCAGCTCTGATGAATAAAGTAGGAAAAGTATTTGCATCAGCTTTTGCAAATGAAAAAATAGATGCGATTATGACCGTTGCCACAAAAGGAATTCCTATTGCACATGCTATAGCAAGACACTTAAATGTGCCAGTAGTCGTTGTTCGGAGAGACAGTAAAGTAACAGAAGGCCCAACGGTAAGTATTAACTATGTATCGGGATCTGCAAGACGCATTCAGACGATGGTTCTTTCTAAAAGAAGTATGGAAAAAGGCCAGCGCGTATTAATCACAGATGACTTCATGAAAGTCGGTGGTACGATTAACGGGATGAAGAGCTTACTCGAAGAATTTAATTGTGAGCTTGCTGGTATTGCTGTATTGGTAGAAGCGGAGCATGAAGGTGAGCAGTTAGTAGAAGATTATTTATCTTTAGTAAAACTACACGAAGTAAATGAAAAAAGTGGTACAATTGCTTTAACCAAAGGAAACTATTTTGTGAAGGGTGGAAGTGTAGATGAAAACAGTATCAACAACTAATGCACCAGCAGCAATCGGACCTTATGTACAAGGAGTTATTGTAAATGGAATGTTTTATAGTTCGGGTCAAATCCCATTAACTCCAGGAGGAGAAGTGGTAGAAGGCTCGATTACGGAACAAACAGCCCAAGTATTTGCGAATCTAGATGCTGTATTAACAGAAGCTGGTTCTTCCTTATCCAAAGTCGTAAAAACATTGGTGTTCTTGAAAGATATGAATGATTTTGCAGAATTCAATGATGCCTATGAAAAACACTTCGCGGGGCATAAACCAGCCCGTTCTGCTGTAGAGGTAGCAAGATTACCGAAAGACGTAAAAGTGGAAATTGAAGTAATTGCATTAGTTTRAACCAAAAGTATGTTGTCTTCGGACAACATATTTTTTTTATATGAAGCACAGTTTAGGGAAACGGCGACGTAAAGAGTCTTATAAGGTGGCCACTATGATTTTCGCTGCTGTCGGACGCTTTCCGCCCGGTGAGCGATGAGCCATCCCCGCCGCCCTTAGGCGTACGTTGGGATGTCTCATTAGCCCACTCACCCGGCAGGAGTCGACGTCTGTAGCGAAAATCAAAAGAAATTGCCCAATTATCCATACCATCCCGTTAAAAAACAAAATTTCAACCAGTTTTTTCATTGCATTCATCCAATAAATGGTTAAGGGCAACCAATCAATCACTGGGAGCAACCAGTTCTATATGGAAAGCAACTAAATCAGCACGAGAGCAACCAAATTACTCGTGAAAGCAACCAATTCTCAAAATGGCTCTTTACTTGATGTGAGACAACAATAATTCCGACCTATTATAGGAATTATATGTCTTAAATCCCGTCAAACACGCCTAGCCGGCATCTACTCGACTAGTTTGTCGTGTTCAGCTAGGTTATTGTCTCGTTCAACCATTTATTGTTAATATGGGATCTCAATAATTTAGCCATTTCCATTGATTTTCGCTGCAGGCGTCGACTCCAGTGGGATCAAGTGAGTAAGATGAGACTTCACAACGTACGCGCAAGCGGCGGTGAAGGCTCATCACTCACCCCACGGAAAGCGTACGCCCTGCAGCGAAAATCACAGCGGTCACTACGTCGCAGTTTCCCTATAATGCGTTGTTACTCTAATCCATTTACTGGAGTTATCTTAGCTATGTGTCATGCACTTTCTCTACATTCCACAAACTATGCTTAGTTAAGTGAACTACATATTTTATAATATTAAAAATATTCCTTTATAAAAGAAGGAGAAATTAAACTCTTGTAGAATAGTAATTGAGAGAGAATGATGCAACTATGAAAAAAGGTGGTGATTAAATGGAAGTAACAGACGTAAGATTACGCAAAGTACTAACAGATGGTCGAATGCGGGCTATCGCTTCCATTACACTGGACAACGAATTTGTTGTGCATGATATTCGAGTGATAGATGGGAACACAGGTCTATTTGTTGCAATGCCTAGTAAAAGAACTCCAGAAGGTGAATTTAGGGATATTGCCCACCCAATAAACCCTGGGACTCGAAACAAGATTCAAGAAGCAGTATTATATGCCTATCACTTAAGTAGCGACGCAGAAGAAGAAAGATTGACAGAAGCAAGCATGTAGGAATATAAAAAATGCACAACGAAACCATTTCTATTCCAGAGATGGTTTTTTTGTGCAGAAAAATTACCTATAATACTTGCTTTGTCATGTATTTGTCAAGAGATATTTCCTTGAAAAATCGCTCCATTTCCGCTATAGTCAAAAGAGGAAATTAGCCCACTGGAGGGAAATCGGAAAATGACAAATACTTTTGCAGTTGTACTAGCAGCTGGTAAAGGAACACGTATGAAGTCAAGTCTATATAAAGTACTGCATCCTGTATGTGGAAAGTCTATGGTGGAACATGTTATCGATAACATGGAAAAGCTTGGTGTTGAAAAAATCGTGACAGTCGTTGGACATGGTGCGGAAGTTGTTCAAAGTGAGCTAGGAAATAGAAGTGAATATGTACTTCAAGCAGAACAGCTAGGAACAGCACACGCAGTTTTACAAGCAGAAACAACCCTTGCCAATTTATCTGGAACGACTATTGTGATTTGTGGCGATACACCACTTATTACGACGGAAACAATGAGTGATTTATTGAATCATCATAAACAAACAGGAGCTAAAGCAACAATTTTAACGGCAATTGCAAGCAATCCAACGGGATACGGAAGAATTATTCGTGCAGAAAGTGGAAATGTAAAAAGCATTGTTGAGCAAAAAGATGCATCTGCAGAAGAACAACTTGTAAACGAGATTAACTCAGGTACTTATTGTTTTGATAACGAAGCATTATTCAAGGCATTGAAATTGGTGAAAAACGAAAATGCACAAGGTGAATATTACTTACCGGATGTAATAGAGATTTTGCAAAAAGAAGGAGAAGTAATTTCTGCTTTCGCAGCAAAAGAATTTGATGAAATTCTTGGAGTAAATGATCGAATCGCACTTTCCCAAGCCGAACAGATTATGCGATCTCGTATTGCTCATCATCATATGCGTGAAGGTGTAACAATTATTGATCCCCAAAGTACATACATTAGTAGCGATGCTATCATTGGGATGGATACAATTATCCAACCAGGAGTGATGATCGAAGGGAAAACGACTATTGGAGATAACTGTACGATTGGTCCAAATAGTCATATTGTTAATAGTGTAATTGGAAATGGAACCACTATCCATTCTTCTGTTGTATTATCAAGCGAAATCGGTGATCATACGGGAATTGGTCCATTTGCACATATTCGACCACAAACCGAGGTTGGAAATGATGTGAAAATTGGTAATTTCGTCGAAGTGAAAAAGTCCACAGTAGGAAATGGAAGTAAGATTTCTCACTTAAGTTATATGGGTGACGCATCAATAGGTTCAAATGTTAATATTGGATGCGGAACAATTACAGTAAATTATGATGGAAAAAATAAATTTGTAACAACAATCGAAGATGATGCTTTTGTTGGTTGTAACTCCAATTTAATCGCACCAGTTACGATTGGCAATAAAGCGTACGTTGCTGCAGGCTCTACCATTACAAAAAATGTACCTGGAGAGGCTCTAGCTATTGGGCGTGCAAGACAAGAAAATAAAGAAGGCTACGCAAATAGATTAAAACTAAAATAACCCGCAATCCAGGAGGATTATCATGGCAGAACAATACGAAAACTCTAAGTTAAAAATATTCACATTAAATTCCAACAAAGAACTAGCAGAAGAAATCGCAAGAGAAGTAGGGGTTCCACTAGGAAAATCTACAGTAACTAGATTTAGTGATGGCGAAGTCCAAATCAATATCGAAGAAAGCATCCGCGGATGTGACGTTTTTATCGTCCAATCAACTTCAGGTCCTGTAAACGAACATATTATGGAATTATTAATCATGTTGGATGCTCTAAAACGTGCATCTGCTCGTACAATAAGTGTTGTATTACCTTATTACGGCTATGCTCGCCAAGATAGAAAAGCACGTGCTCGCGAACCAATTACAGCAAAACTGGTAGCAGACCTACTAACAACAGCAGGTGCAACTCGTGCAATCGTATTGGATTTACATGCTCCTCAAATTCAAGGATTCTTTAATATTCCAATTGATCATTTAGTAGCAGCACCGATTTTATCAGATTACTTCTTGGAAAAAGATATTGATCCTTCTGAATTAGTTATCGTATCTCCGGACCACGGTGGAGTTACTCGTGCTCGTAAAATGGCAGATCGCTTAAAAGCGCCGATTGCTATTATCGATAAACGTCGTCCACGTCCAAATGTTGCAGAAGTAATGAATATTGTCGGAAACGTAGAAGGTAAAACAGCAATTTTAATCGATGATATTATTGATACTGCTGGTACTATTTCTATTGCAGCACAAGCTTTAATGGAAAGTGGCGCAAAAGAAGTATATGCTTGCTGTACGCATGCTGTATTGTCAGGTCCTGCGATTGAACGTATCGATAACTCAGTGATTAAAGAATTGGTTATTACAAACTCTATCGAATTATCAGAAGATAAGACATCACCAAAGATTAAAGAATTGTCTGTAGCAAAATTATTAGGTGACGCAATCGTACGCGTATTCGAAGAAAAATCAGTTAGTACTTTATTTGATTGATAAATAAATGTTTGAAAACTTCCGGTAAAGGGTATACATATTGGTAGAACCTACCCGGGAGGATGAGAATAGATGAGTACAATTGTAAAAGCACAAGACAGATCACCAAAAGAGAATACAAAGTTGAGAAATAGTGGACATATTCCAGCGGTTGTTTATGGTTTTCAAATGGAATCACAGCCAATATCGGTTGACGAGAAAAACTTATCGAAAACACTTCGAGAAGTAGGTCGTAATGGAGTTATGAAGCTAGAAGTTAACGGGAAAACGATTAACGTTGTGATGAGTGACTATCAAATGGACATATTAAAAGGTCAAATGATTCATGCAGACTTTTTAGCGATCAACATGAAAGAAGAACTAGAAGTAAATGTTGCCGTTCATGTTATAGGTACTTCAGTAGGCGTTTCTGAAGGTGGATTATTGCAACAACCGAATAGAGAATTGACAATTACGGTAAAACCATCGGATATTCCTGAGGCTATTGAGGTGGATATTTCTGGAATGGCGATTGGTGATACGCTGACCGTTGCTGATGTTCGAGACAAAATAGATTATACGATAACGAATGACGATGATTATACATTAGTTACTGTATCGGCACCTCGAACAGAAGTTGAGCCGGAAGAAACCGAAGCTGAAGTGGAAGAAACTAAAACAGAAGAATAATAATACAAAGAGATTGTCTTAAGGCAATCTCTTTCTTTATGTTTATGATAAAATAAAGGAAATACGTATTAAAGGAATGGAAATGAATGAAGATTATTGTTGGTCTAGGAAATCCAGGTAAGCAATATGAAGCAACGAGACATAATATTGGTTTTCACGTAATAGACGAGCTTTCAAGTCGCTTCAATATACCGCTCACACAATCCAAATTTAATGGCATGTATGGTATTTCCCATATCGGCACTGAAAAAGTGTTACTCTTGAAACCGTTAACATACATGAACTTATCGGGTGAATGTATCGTACCAATGATGGATTATTTTGAAGTAGAAGATGAGGACCTGGTTGTTATATATGATGATTTAGATTTACAAGTAGGAAAGCTTCGACTTCGTCAAAAAGGAAGTGCTGGAGGACATAATGGTATTAAGTCCATTATCCAGCATCTCGGTACGCAAGAATTTAATCGAATTCGTATCGGAATCGATCGTCCGAAGAATGGGATGAAGGTTCCAGATTATGTGCTATCCAAATTTAGTGACGATGAAAAAGCTGAAATGGGAGCGGCAGTGAAAAAAAGTGGCGATGCATGTGAAGATTGGCTGTCGAAAAGTTTTTTAGAAGTGATGAATACATACAATGGTGCATAAATTTTAATGAAAAGGCCTATACTTCCTAAAAGGAGGTTGATGGTTATGACGATTCATTATAAATGTCGCCATTGTGAAACAGAAATTGGGCAATTACCGTTTGATAGTATAGATGAGCAGTTTTTAACTAAACATGAAATAACACCAGAAGAACAGCATGAATACATAGTAAATGGGGCAGAGGGCGAGTATACCGTGCAGTGCATATGTGAAGAATGTCAGAACTCTCTTCAAACGTTTCCGAATTACTATGCATTAAAAAAATGGATACAGTAAAGATGCTTTGGCACGATTTCGTGCACAAAGCCTTTTCTGTTTTATAATCATCCAAATAAGTTCTTTTGTTTGTTGGATAGGGGAGGATTGAATGGAACTTTTAAGTAATCTATTAATCGAAGATGCACATATAGAAAAACTAGTAAAAGAGTTAGAGAATGGAAATGACCAACAGTTAATAACTGGGCTTACTTCTAGTGCAAGAGCTGTCTTCACGGAAATGCTATATAAGACTCGTCAGAAAGCTATTATAATCGTCACGCCAAACTTGCTGCACGCTCAAAAACTGTCGGAGGACTTAGTGAAACTAGTTGGAGAGGATTTAGTAAGACTTTACCCAGCCGATGAGCTTATAGCCGCAGATATATCGATTACGAGCCCAGAACTTCGTGCTCAGCGTTTAGAGGCATTAGATCATATGCTGACGAAGAAAAACGGCATTTATATCGTACCAATCGCCGGATTAAAAAAGCATATGCCAAACGTAAAGGATTGGAAAGGAAGTATAATCTCTGTTGTAGAAGGTGAAGAGATTATACTGGAAAACTTCCTCCAAAACTTAGTGGATATGGGATATGTAAGACAACCAATGGTTACTGCTCCCGGAGAGTTTGCTTTAAGGGGAGGAATTATAGATATTTATCCTCTTTATTTAGAAAATCCGATACGCATAGAGTTATTTGATACAGAAGTCGATTCTATTCGAACTTTCTCTGCTGAAGATCAGCGTTCGCTAGAAAAGCTAAAGGAAGTTCGAATACTCCCAGCTAGCGAGTATGTTCTAACTGAAAGTAAGAAGAAGTTACTTGCACAAAGATTAGAACACTCTTTAGCAGAAAGCTTAAAAAAAGTTAAAATACAGGAAATGAAAGATCAATTTTATCAAAATATCCAACATGATATCGAGCTTTTAAAACAAGGTGAGCAACCGAAAGAGTTTATGAAATACGTGTCATTGTTAGACGAGGATAATAGCTTCTTAGGGAATTATTTCAAGCAGGATGGGATGGTTTTATTTGATGAGCTTGGAAGAATTCAAGAAGTAGCAGAGACGTTAGAAAGAGAAGAAAATGACTGGTTTTTATCGCTTCTAGAAGAAGGAAAGACAGTTCATGATGTAAAGCCTTCGTTCCAATTAAAAGAGATCATTCAAATGCTTTCGAATGAAAAAGTCTACTTTTCTTTGTTTTCACGAACATTTTCAGGCATAACGATTAAAAAAAATGTAAGTATTTCTTGTAAACCAATGCAAAACTTTCATGGGCAGATGCATTTATTGAAAAACGAAGTGGAACGGTTCATACAAGGGAAGTTTCGCGTTATTATTTTAGCAGACGGAAAGGACCGAGTCCAAAAGATTCATACTGTTCTAGAAGACTATGAAATAGTTTCTAAGATAGGAGCCACTACGGGAGATTTACAAAAGCCTGGTTTATTTATCGTAGAAGGGGATTTAGATGCAGGTTTTGAGTTACCTCTTCAACGAATTGCTATTATAACAGATGCTGAATTGTTTAAACAAAAGCATAAGAAAAAAACAAGAACACAAAAAGTGTCAAATGCTGAAAGAATAAAAAGCTATTCCGAAATAAAGCCCGGAGACAATGTCGTACATATACACCACGGTATAGGGAAATATATCGGAATAGAAACGCTATTAGTAAATGGGATTCATAAAGACTATTTGCATATTCGATATCGTGGCGAGGATAAATTATTTGTACCGGTCGACCAAATAGACCTCATCCAAAAATACGTTGCTTCTGGCGAAAAGGATCCAAAGCTTCATAAATTAGGTGGAGCGGACTGGAAGAAAACAAAAACAAAAGTATCTGCTGCTGTTCAAGATATTGCAGACGAGCTTATAAAACTATATGCAAAACGAGAAGCAGAAGTAGGGTATGCGTTTGAGCCAGACAGCGAAATGCAACAAGCCTTTGAGGCAGCCTTCCCTTATGAAGAAACGGAAGACCAACTTCGTACCATTAGTGAAGTGAAGCAGGATATGGAGAAAGCTCGTCCAATGGATCGTTTAGTATGTGGAGATGTAGGATACGGGAAAACGGAAGTTGCTATTCGCGCAGCCTTTAAAGCAGTAATGGAAGGAAAGCAAGTTGCGTTTCTTTGTCCTACAACGATTCTTGCACAACAGCATTATGAAACGATGCTAGAACGTTTTCAAGACTTTCCGATTGAAGTCGGTTTACTTAGTCGTTTCCGTTCCAAAAAGCAACAAACAGAAACAATTAATGGGCTAAAAAAGGGAATGGTAGACGTAGTAGTAGGAACGCATCGAATTTTATCCAAAGACGTTGTGTACCACGATTTGGGATTACTAGTTGTCGATGAAGAGCAACGATTCGGTGTAAAGCATAAAGAAAAGATTAAACAATTAAAAACAAACGTTGATGTTATGACATTAACAGCTACGCCAATTCCACGTACATTACATATGTCGATGATTGGGGTACGGGATTTATCTGTCATTGAAACACCGCCTAAAAACCGTTTTCCTGTACAAACATATGTCATGGAATTTAATGGTGCACTCGTACGAGAAGCAATTGAACGAGAACTTGCAAGGGGCGGACAGGCATTTTATCTATACAATCGAGTAGAAGATATTACGCGAAAAGTGGATGAAATTCAAATGCTTGTGCCAAGTGCAAGAGTAGGGTTTGCGCATGGACAAATGTCGGAAACGGAGCTTGAATCGGTTATTATTAGCTTTTTAGAAGGCGAATACGATGTTTTAGTAACGACGACCATTATTGAAACAGGTATTGATATACCAAATGTAAATACACTTATTATCCATGATGCAGATAAAATGGGCTTGTCCCAGTTGTATCAATTACGAGGTCGTGTAGGACGTTCTAATCGGGTAGCATATGCCTATTTAATGCATCAAAGAGATAAGGTGCTAACGGATGTAGCTGAAAAAAGATTACAAGCCATTAAAGAATTTACAGAGCTTGGTTCCGGCTTTAAAATTGCTATGCGCGATCTATCTATTCGAGGTGCAGGTAATTTACTTGGTTCTCAGCAACACGGGTTTATTGACTCAGTTGGGTTCGATTTGTATACACAAATGCTAGAAGAGGCTATAGAAGAAAAAAGAACAGGGATTAAGAAAGAAGATATTCCGGAGTTAGAGATTGTTTTATCAACGGATGCTTATATTTCAGATGAGTATATTCCAGATGGCTATCAAAAAATTCAAATGTATAAACGTGTGAAAGCAATGGAAAAGGAAGAGGAGTATTTGGATCTTGTAGACGAACTACAAGACCGTTTTGGAGATTTGCCGCTTGAAGCAGAGAAATTACTTCGTATTGCACGTATGAAGATTTATGGTAAATCTGCAGGGGTAGAATCCATTAAAGAAGTAAATAAAATCGTTTCTATTCGTTTTAGTGCAGAAGGAACGCAAAATATAAATGGTGCATTGCTAGTAGAGAAATCGATGAAATACGGACGTGCAGTAGGATTTACGATGGATAATAATAATCTAGTCGTTACAATAGATGAACGGAAAACAGGAAAGTTTGATCCGTTTGACGTATTAGAAGAAATGATGTTAGTTCTTCCACAAGCAAAAAAAGAAATAGCATAAGCTAAATTCCACTTTGCATATTTTTTGGTAATGTGATGCATACTATGGCAGAAATGAACTTTAGTTTCCAATCTGTCGAAAGTGAGGCAAATTACATGAAAGCAACTGGCATCGTACGTCGTATTGATGACTTAGGTCGAGTAGTTATCCCGAAAGAAATACGTCGAACACTTCGCATCCGAGAAGGAGATCCGTTGGAAATTTTTACGGATAGAGATGGAGAAGTAATTTTAAAGAAGTATTCACCTATAAGCGAGCTTGGAAGTTTTGCAAAAGAGTACGCGGAAACTTTGTATGAAACGCTAGGAACCCCGGTTCTAATAAGCGACCGCGATGAAATGATTGCAGCGGCAGGATTATCGAAAAAAGATTACTTAAATCGTAGACTAAGCCCAGATGTCGAGGAAATTGTAGGTAAGAGATCCGTTGTGATGGAAAAACATGAAAATTCCGTCGAGTGGGTACCGGGAATTTTTGAAACGGTTAAATCCTATTGTATCGCTCCCATTATTTCATCAGGGGATCCAATTGGGGCAATATTTTTAATATCAAAAGTGCATTTTATCGGCGAAGCAGAACTAAAAGCAATCGAAACCGCTGCAAATTTCCTGGCAAAACAAATGGAAAGCTAAAAAAATCTTCCTCTTTAACAAAAGAGGAAGGTTTTTTTGTGCTTTTGGGAAGAACAAAGTGGAAAATGCTTCTTACTGACTGTTATTTCCGCTGCAAACCACAAGAAAGTACTTATTTATCAGTCTTACTTGCTAGGAAGCACTGTTTATTAAATTATTATATCCAGCAAATGGATAAGGGTGACAGATTGGTAGTTGAGAGCAACCAATTCTACTCCGAAAGCAATCAATTCAGCACGAGAGCAACCATATTTCAAAATAACAAGTTTGCTTGTCGCGAGACGCATTATCCCTATACTGCACACCCCCGCTTTTCTTGTGTATAATAAATGCATTGCTGGATGGAAGAAGGATTCAACTTATGAGTAATGATTGGAATATGAAGACGTATATGAAAGGAGCAGCGATGCTTACAATTGCGGCGATAATTGTGAAGCTATTAAGCGCTGTGTATCGTGTACCTTTTCAAAACTTAGTAGGAGATGAAGGTTTTTATATTTATCAACAGGTTTATCCGTTTATTGGAATTATTACAACCTGGACTTCCTATGGTTTTGCAGTTGCCTTATCTAAAATACTATCTGACTATAAATCAACCGGAAAAACATATGCAATACCGCAAGTTCAGCGAATTGCTTTTTTCTATATTGGGATACTATCGATACTATTTTTTATCGTCTTATATTTTGGTGCGAGCTTTTTTGCGGAGGCAATGGGGGATGCAAATTTAGCTTATTTATTAAAAGCTGGTTCGTACGTCATTTTATTAATGCCAATGCTTGCTGTGTTAAAAGGGGATTTTCAATCAAATGGCCATATGCAGCCAGTAGCGTATGCGCAAATAGTGGAGCAGACTATCAGGGTATCAGTTATTTTACTTGGCACATGGATTGTCGTATCGAGAAGCTTCGATTTATATAAAGCGGGAAGTATGGCCATGTATGGGGCGGTAGCGGGTGAACTTGCGGGCGTATTATTTTTAGCATATATTTATTGGAAAACTGTTGGTCGAAAGAGGGAGCATATCAACCAGAAAGATGTGCAACTTTGGCCGATTGTAAAAGATTTGACGTTGATTAGTATTAGTGCCAGTATAAGTGCATTATTATTTTTGCTATTACAGCTAGTAGACTCATTTACTATTTTTCAAATACTTTTAGAAAACGGCATGGAGAAGCAGCAGGCGATGGAAACAAAAGGGATCTATGATCGTGGTCAACCACTTGTACAGTTAGGTATTGTTATTGCTTCTACCTTATCTTTGGCAATCGTTCCACTCGTAGCACACCGGATGAATCAAGAAAAAGGACGAACAGCGATTCCTTTTATGCAGCTTACGTTTCGAGTAGCTTTCACGTTTAGCATTGCTGCAGCATTAGGTTTAATTGTAGTACTTCCTTTTGTGAATGAAATGCTTTTTCAAACAAGAGATGAATCGGTCACATTAATGGTGTTTTCATTTCAAATCGTATGGATGTCCCTAATACTTACCTTAATGGCGATGCTTCAAGGGAGTGGAAAAGTAAAACTTCCTACACTTTTTTTATTACTTGGTGTATGTAGTAAATGGCTGGTAAATGATATGCTTGTACCAGTATATGGTGTATTAGGAGCAGCCATAGCGGGAAATATTAGTTTAGTAATTGTATTTATATGTATGTTTTATTATTTTAAAAGAAGTTGGAAAATACGTTTTGCTTCTTTCGCATTTTATAAAGGAATTGCTATTTCATCTATAACAATGGTCGTAGTGGTAGCGATCTATAGTTTTGTAGCGGATGCGTATTTTTGGGATTGGTTACCTAGTCGCATAGAGGCACTAGTGATATCTTTAAGTGCCGTGACAATCGGAGCAACTATTTTTTTAATTATTTTAGCGAAAAGACGGGTTATAGCGGAGAAAGAGTGGTTTTTATTGCCATTTGGTAGACGAATGGCCACTTTCCAGCTGTGGTTAAATAAAGAACAGTAAGGGTGTGTGCAGATGAATGAAATAACGATTATCGGACTTGGAGCAAGTGAACTAGATCAGCTGCCTTTAGGTATATATAAAAAACTAAAAATAGCAGAGCATTTATATGTTCGTACAGAGCAGCATCCGGTGTTGCAGGAACTGAAAGCAGAAGGTCTCACATGGACAAGCTTTGATACAATATATGAAAAAAATGATCAATTTGAAGCGGTATACGAAGAAATAGTACAAACCTTACTAAATCTAGCAAAAGATGCTCCCGTTACATACGCAGTACCTGGGCATCCACTAGTCGCAGAGCAAACAGTGCAGTTATTAATCGAAGCAGAGCGTAAAGGACATGCGAAAATTCGGATCGAAGGTGGTCAAAGCTTTTTAGACCCAATTTTTGCTGCACTTCGAATTGATCCAATTGAGGGATTCCAATTAATAGATGGTACTAGTTTTAAACGGGACGATGTTCAAATGGGATCGCATGTATTAATTGGACAAGTGTATGATGCATTTAGTGCATCTGAAGTAAAGCTAACGCTCATGGAAAAGTATCCGGATGATTATGAAGTGACCATCGTAACAGCAGCAGGCTCGACGCAAGAAAAGCTTAGGAAAGTACCTTTATATGAATTGGATCGCGTAATGGAGCTGGATAATTTAACAACTTTATACGTCCCGCCTATACGTGAGCAAGAAAAACGATTGAAGGAATGGCAAACATTGCGCCAAATCGTTGCAGATTTAAGGGGTCCTAATGGGTGCCCGTGGGATAAGGAACAAACGCATGCAACATTGAAGAAATATGCAGTAGAAGAAGTTTATGAGCTATTACAGGCAATTGAAGAGAAAGACGATGACCATATTGTAGAAGAGCTAGGGGACGTCCTTTTACAAGTATTTTTACATGCGCAAATTGGGGAGGATAGTGGATACTTCAGTATGGAAGATGTACTGAACTCCATTTCAGATAAAATGATTCGTAGGCATCCACATGTATTTGGAGACGTCACTGCAAATAGTACAGAAGATGTCCTGCGCAATTGGCAACAAATAAAAGCCGATGAGAAAAACGAGGATGCAGAGTCATTGCTAGACGGAGAAATGCGTTCGGATTCTTCCCTTCTAACATCTTTCAATTATCAAAAGAAAGTGGCGAAAGTTGGTTTTGATTGGCCAGATGTGTCTGGAGCTTGGGATAAGTTCACGGAAGAGCTAGCAGAGTGGAAAAAAGAATTACAATCGGGTACAAAAGAAACGCAAGTAGATGAACTAGGGGATGTGCTATTTACGATTGTTAACTTAGCACGTTTTTACGGCTTGTCTCCAGAGCAGGCAATGATACAAGCGAACGAAAAGTTTAAAAGAAGATTTCAATTTATCGAGTCTAGTGTTAAAAGGGGAAAAGGAAACTTTTCAGATTATAATTTAGAAGAGCTCGATAAATTTTGGAACGATGCGAAGAAACTAGAGAGGTAGTGTGGACATGAGATTAGATAAGTTTTTAAAAGTTTCGAGATTGATTAAAAGAAGAACACTTGCAAAAGAAGTAGCGGATCAAGGGCGAATTACCATTAATGGAAAAGTGGCAAAAGCAAGCTCCGATGTCAAAGCGGGAGATGAGTTATCTATTCGTTTCGGACAGAAAGTAGTCACTGCTTCTGTTGATGCGATCAAAGATTCAGCGAAAAAAGAAGATGCTGCTTCCATGTTTACAATAATTAAAGAAGAGCGACTTGAAAAAGTAGACCCAGCATTTATAGATGACGAAGATTAAGAAAAAAAGCATGACGCATTTGTCATGCTTTTTTTTTACGTGCATACAATGAATTAGGACAAGAGAGGAGAGAGCATATGCAATATCAAGCAGAAAATCAAACAATTACTATTCCAACGGGTGATCATTTAATATCTCTAAGAAATCGAAAAAGAATGGATTTAACTTCAGTAAAAGCGATTGAACGATTTGACCAACAAGAGTTTTATGTAAGAACTTCACAAGGATTACTTCTGATTAAGGGAGAAGAATTGAAGATTGTCCATTTAGACGTAGACAAAGGTTTGCTGACTCTAGAAGGGGTTGTTAAGGCAATACAGTACGACGAGGAGCAGAATTTAGATGGTGCTAGAGGATTACTTCATAAACTATTCGGATGACACTCTCTCTACAATTTTATAGTTTATTATTAATGGTTTTGAGTGGAATAGTAATAGGTGCAATTATTGAAGGAACACGCTTTGTGACGAATAGTTTTCCAAAGCGTACCTTTGTTTTTAAATACAGTATCGCTCTAGAAATAGTAGTTTGGATTATGTTAGGATTAGGAACTTTTTATATTCTTTTTAGTGTGCGGGATGGTATATGGAGAATATACGATCCACTGGCTCAAGTAGTTGGTATACTATTGTATGAGCAATTATTCCAACCTATATTTAGGTTAGTGGGAAGATTATTTTTGCGAATCATTATTCAGCCGATTTGGTTTCTGATTCGCATATTTATAATAATAATTAATAAAATTTTCCGATTAATAGGAATTATTCTTGCAACTATAGTACGACCGTTTCACTTTATATATAAAAAAATATGGCGTTTGGCTCTTAAGAAAAAACCAAACTTCCGTTATAATAAAAAGTACACGAAAAATTGAGATACTTTGACGGGAGCGAGCGAAATGGGAGAAAAGCAAAGAAGTGTATCTACTGGAAAACAAGTTGCTGCAATTAACACAGATTATGTTCGCTCTATAGAACGTCAAGAAAATCGTAAAAAAGCAAAAAAGGTACGTTTATTTAGACGTTTAGCTGTTTTTGGCATCATGTCTTTGGCGCTTGTAGGATTTTTAATATCCACTTTGATCAATAGCAATCAAGCGTTAGAGGAAAAACGATTGCAAAAAGAGAAAATGACAGAAGAATTAGCAAAAGTACAGGAAGAGCAGGAAATGCTAAAGCTTCAAATTTCTAAATTAAATGACGATGAGTACATTGGAAAATTATTAAGAAAAGAATATTTCCTTTCGGAAGAAGGAGAAATCATCTTTACGCTTCCAGATACTAAAGAGAAATAATTAAAAAAACGAGTGATAAAAGAGTAGTCTTATTGACACTCTTTTTTTGTTAGCTATAATAAAGGTAGGGGCGGTATGAAAAAGTCATACTAACTCGTTAAAAGAGTCGCTTAAATTTTAAGGAGGAGCATTTTTTTTATKTCAATTGAAGTAGGCAGCAAGGTACAAGGTAAAGTAACAGGAATCACTAACTTCGGAGCATTCGTCGAGCTGCCAGGAGGCTCAACAGGTCTAGTTCACATTAGTGAAGTTGCGGATAATTATGTGAAAGATATTAATGAGCATTTGAAGGTTGGAGATGTTGTTGAAGTCAAGGTGATGAATGTTGAAGCGGACGGCAAAATCGGATTATCTATCCGTAAAGCGAAGCCTCAAGCGGAAAGACCAGAGAGACCAGAACGTTCTCAGCGTCCACGTAACAACAATCGCCCAAATGATCGCGATCGTCCAAACAAAGAGAATTTTGAGCAAAAAATGGCAAGATTCTTAAAGGATAGTGAAGATCGTTTGTCTACGTTAAAGCGTGCAACAGAATCTAAGCGCGGCGGCAGAGGC
Organism: Psychrobacillus sp. 05T411; assembly: GCF_056396485.1. Lineage (NCBI taxonomy): Bacteria > Bacillati > Bacillota > Bacilli > Caryophanales > Bacillaceae > Psychrobacillus > Psychrobacillus sp. 05T411. The sequence continues at coordinate 32,877 of NZ_JBFTLO010000028.1, forward strand.
GCAAAAAGAGGATAATATGCTGTCTGTTTTATCGGTAGAAAAAATGTTTAATAGATGAAAAGGTGCTCAGCTTAGCTGACGCCTTTTTTGTGCTGTAGAAAATTATATAATACTGATCACTATAGGGATTATGCGTCGTAGAGAGTTGAATGAAGTGTCCGCCGGGGAGCGATTGAGCCTTCACCTTAGTGAAGTCTCATTTTGCTCAGAGGAGCAAAGGCTGGGATCCACATCGTGTGGCAACGCCTTCGTGACTAACTTCCTGTAGGCATCGGCATGAGTCGCCGCCTGCAGTGAAAATCAATAGAATTTGCTTATTTATTCAGTATCGTCTTGCGAAATACAAAATCTTATACAGTTTTTCGACTGTTTGAACCCAATAAATGGCTTAGGGCAACAGATTGTTCAGTGAAAGCAATCAATTCTATTCAGAAAGCAATCAAATCTGCGCGAGAGCAACCAAATTGCTGGTGAAAGCAACCATTTTTCAAAATAACAAGTTTACTTGGAGTGAGACGACACTAATTAAGACGCATTATCCCTATATTGCGCAAACTATCCTTTATAAGAGTAATGTGTTCTATACATCATTAACCGTAAAATAGACAAAAACAACAAAAAAGCATTTTCTAAAGTTACACTTTAGAAAATGCTTTTAATTTGATGACCCCTACGGGATTCGAACCCGTGTTACCGCCGTGAAAGGGCGGTGTCTTAACCGCTTGACCAAGGGGCCATATGAAAATGCATCATTTTTAATCCGATAATTATGTAAACCATCCGACATTATCCGTGTAGGAATAAGATAATAATCAATTAAAAATGTATGGCGGCAGAGGGAGTCGAACCCACGACCTTTCGGGTATGAACCGAGTGCTCTAGCCAGCTGAGCTACACCGCCGTTTTAACGAACAATTAACATATTACAATCCTTTCGGTAAAGTGTCAATACTTCTTTTAATAATTTATAAAAAGATAAAAAAGAAAGTTTATTCCGACAAATCTAACTTAGCTTTTATCTGTTCTATGTGATAGCTATTACATACTAGAAAAGTCTAAAAAACGCTCCTTTTCCCTAAATCAAATACTACTGTTACTGCATTTTGGTGTCATTTGAATATCCCCCAATAGAAACTCTGCAAGTCGATTTACAAGTTTCAATTCATGACCGAAAGCGTCGAAAACTTTTTATTTGTAATTGTCAGAAAGAGACATACTTTTTGTGCACGCAGTAGGTATACTTCGATCAATAGTTGAATACGGGGAGGTATATGATTTGAAAACAATGTATGAGCAAGAACAAAAAAGAGGTTTGTCTTTTAGAAAGGTAATTGAAGGTATACAAGCACGTAAAGTGACCATCTCACTGACGATTGTTTTTTTCATTCTTTCATTTTTCTTAGCACAAGTTGTATTATTCGAAGCTTCTGTACCGTTTTTTCTTCCAATCTGGGCACTCGTTAGTTTGCGTTTTCCACGTTTTCTTCCATGGACATTGGCAGGAGCCTTACTTGGTAGTGTGACATTAGGGCTCGGACAAGTTGTCATCCATGCATTGCAAGCGCTTATATTTCCGCTTTATTCGAAAAGGATTATAAAGAAAGTACCAATTCCACTCTTTGTTTTAATGGATGTCGTCATTATCCAGTCTATATGGCAATACGTTTCGTACGCCGGTGATATTCCTGGAACCATTTGGTTGGCGATTGCATATGAAGGGGTACTAGCTTTATTTATGACGATATTTTTGTTTCAGCTCTTTCTTCCTATGCCAGACTTCATCCACAAAAGGTGGACAGCCGAAAGAATGGGGGCTGCATTACTTATAGGGGCATTAGTTTTAACTGGGATGTCCTCGTTTATTTTTGGATATGTATCAGTTCCATTAATATTTACACATTTGGTTATCGCAGTATCGGCAGCTGTGGGAGGTGTTCAGCTTGCAACGGTAGTTGCTGTACTCGCCGGGACAGTGTTGAGTATTTCTAAACTCAGTTTTAGTGGAATGATTGCTGTATATGCATTAACTGGCTTTTTCGCGGGACTTCATAAGCCCTTCGGTAGACTGTGGCAGGCATTTGGTATGCTCGGAGCGACCTTTTTCTTTTTACTATATGACCGAACCTTACCGTTAGATGCCGTTTATATCGGATCTCTAGTTACTGCCTCTTTATTGTTTTTTATTATTCCATCTAGCTGGATCACAACATTAAAGGATCAACTATTTCCGGATACTTCAAATATCCTTTTAAGAAGACAAAAATGGATGACTGAAAAGGTGAATCATCAGCTTCAGGAGTTTCAACATTTTGTTGACTTCATCACGGGATTTATATCAGATCGATTTGAACCGAAGGCGGCGGCTCAAAAAGGACAATCATCCTCGTTGCCCATTTGTCAGTCTTGTTTTCGTTATGAAACATGCTGGGGAGAAAAATCGAATGGAATGCCCGCATTGATGAAACAATGGGAGGAGCAACCTAATAAATCGAGATTTCAAATAGAAAAGAAAATGCAGTACAAATGTATAAAGCCGGCTCAAATTATGAAAGAATTAAAGGAGAAGGAAGCGAAAAAACAATTATCATATGAAATGCAACATGGTAAAAAAATGTTCGCACTAAAACTTCGTGATATGGGGAATCATATGGGGGAGCTCATGAGTAATTTAGAAAATGAGGTGACATTATATACTTCCCATGAAGAAGAAATTAAACAAAAGTTCCAGCAATGTAATATTCCGTACTTCCAAATTGACGTTTTAAATATTGAAATTGGCCAAATGGAAGTTGTCTGTTGTTTACCGACAGAGTCTAAAGTGAAAATGACTGGAGAGAGGTTGATTTTACCGATATTATATGACTTGTGGAAAGAGCCTTTCGAGATTACATCGATGAAAGAGATGCACCATCCGTATGAACATGTGCAAATGACTTGTAAATCATCCGTACGCTTTGACGTAACACATGATATTTATACATCTTCAAGTAGAAATACGATTTATTCGGGGGATGCACATGCTGTGTTTCAACTACATCCCGGGTTATTGGCGGTCATTCTATCCGATGGAATGGGAAATAATGTGGAGGCACACCGAGAAAGTAGAAGGGTAATGCAATTTATGCGCGAATGTCTCAATAAAAAAATGGATCCAGAAACGACGATGCATACGCTGCATTACATGATGAGTTTGCAAGATGACACAGATAGTTATGCTACAGTTGATCTAGCGTTAATAGACTTACAAAACGGAGAGCTTTGGTCCTGGAAAGCAGGAAGTATGTCCACGTATTTAATCCGAGGAAATGAAATGCGGAAAATTGAAAGTCAACATGTGCCATTTGGATTTTTACCAACCTTTTCAATCGAGGCAAGGAAAGTGGATGTGAAAGACGGAGATGTATTAGTAATGCTTTCTGATGGTGTCTTTTCAGCAAATACCTCCATTGAAAAGCAAGAGATGTATTATAAGAAAATATTACAGGATCCAACGATGAGTGCAGAGCGCTTTGTGAAAAAGTTAGAAGAAACCTATTCTTTACCGGGAGATGATCGAACCGTTATTTTCATGCAAGTGAAACACGCAGTTCCGGAATGGTCCATTTTTTCACCGCGCCAAGCAGCAAAATACCAAGAAAACATGGTACACTATTAAGAAAAGCATCCGGGCAGAACAAAAGAAAAAAGGTGAAAAGATGCATCCGTTCGTTCGAAAAGTAAAAGAATATATAGATAAGCATCAACTTATAAAAGAAGGGGAACGTCTTCTCGTTGCTTGTTCTGGTGGTGCTGATTCTATCGCATTAGTACAAGCATTAAATAATTTAAAAGAAATATATCAGGTCGAAATGGGAATTGTGCATACAGACCATCAGTTGAGAGGAGAAGAATCGGCAGAGGACATGAGATTTGTCGAACGTTTTGCGGTTAGCCTAGGTATTCCATTTTACGCAGCAACCCTTGAAGTACCGAAGAGGGTTGCTGTTGAAGGTGGAAATGTACAAGTAATATGTCGACAAGAGCGATACTCCTTTTTTGAACAAACAATGAAAAACTTCGATTACAACAAGCTAGCGCTAGGTCATCATGCAGATGATCAAATCGAATCCGTCATTATGTCACTAGCAAGAGGTGCTAATTCCTCTACTATTACAGGAATACCAAGAACAAGACCTTTCTCTGAAGGGAATATCATCCGTCCGTTTCTATGTGTAACGAAAAACGAGATTTTTGAGTTTATTCGATTCAATGAGTTATCATTTAGACATGATCCAAGCAATGATAAACATACATATACTAGGAATCGTATTCGTCATACAATTGTTCCACTGTTAAAAGAAGAAAATCCCAATATAAGCGACAGTATTCGTAGATTTGTGGAAAAACAACAGCAGGATGAGGACTTTCTCCAAAATATGGCCAGACAAAAGTATGAACAGCTTGTGACAGTTGATCAAGAAGGTGTTTTTTTTATAGATACAAAGTGCTTTATAGAAGTGCCCATTGCTTTACAAAGAAGAGTGATTCTACTACTATTAAAGTATCTATACAACAACTCCGAAATACTTCTTAATGATCACTTAATCGATTCCATTTTGGCTGCTTGTAATAAGGATGATGGCAATATTGTTATTCATTTGCCTCAGGATTATTTCCTCGCACGTCATTACAATAAAGTTCAGTTTTCCTCTGTTAAACAACAACCTAGCCTTACTAGGAATGTAGTGGAAGAGGATAGTTGGATCCATATTGGTGCTGGTTATTCCATCTATTTATCTAGAAACTTGACTAATGCTATTGCTGGTGAAAAGTGGTTTGTCCAACTGGAAAACGATTCCCTCCCGTTGTCTATCCGTCAAAGAGAGGAAGGAGATCGGATCCAGATAAAAGGGATGATTTCTCCTAAAAAAGTATCTAGAGTATTTATTGATGAAAAAGTTTCCGCACTGGAAAGAATAGAGTGGCCACTACTTGTAACATCGAAAAAAGAAATAATGGCAGTAATTGGACTTCGTTATGGAGAAAGATTTTCAAAGAAATATCACTCGCAAAACTATGTCTTATACATAAAGCGAGACTAATCATTAGGGGGGACTAAATATGTTAGAAAAAGACATACTTAACGTTTTATTAACAGAAGAACAAATCGAAGAAAAAGTGCGTGAATTAGGTGAAACATTAACAGCTGAATACAAAGATAAGTTCCCGCTTGCTATTGGTATTTTAAAAGGGGCTATGCCTTTTATGTCAGATTTGATGAAGCGTGTAGACACGTATATTGAAATGGATTATATGGATGTTTCTAGTTATGGAAACGCTACCGTGTCTTCAGGAGAAGTGAAAATCATTAAAGACTTAAACACTAGTGTGGAAGGTCGCGATATTTTAATCATTGAAGACATCATTGATAGCGGGATGACTTTGAGCTATCTAGTAGACCTGTTCAAGTATCGTAAAGCAAAATCGATTAAACTTGTTACATTACTGGATAAACCAACTGGAAGAAAAGTAGATCTTAAAGCAGATTATGTTGGATTTGAAGTTCCAGATGCATTTGTTGTTGGTTATGGATTAGACTATGCAGAAAAATACCGTAATTTACCGTATGTTGGTGTATTGAAGAAGGAAGTTTATTCTTTTTAATTTAAATGTTACACTAAAAGGCTTTTCATTGTACGTTAAAAAATTGGTGTGATAAGATTATCATTAGTTTTTCTGTTTACCTTGTGAGGAGGCTGGGAATGAATCGAGCATTGCGCTACGCTATATTATACTTATTGATATTTTTTGTAATTGTTGGGATATTTGCGACGTTTAATTCGGGCAATCAACCAACTAAAAATATTCGTTATGACGAATTTATGACTTCTCTTGCAAATGGAGAAGTAACAAGCTTTAGTATGCAGCCTGAACAAGGAGTTTATTTTGTTGAAGGTAAGATGAAGGGTTATGAAGAAGGAGAAACTTTCTTAACAAAGCTTCCGTATAACTTTGAACAAGCACAAACGAAGGTTTTATCATTAGCGGAAGCAAATGCAGTTCAAGTTGATATCGTAGAAGCTCCGAAAACGAGTGGCTGGGTTCAATTTTTCACTGGATTGTTACCGTTTCTAATTATCATTATTTTATTCTTCTTCTTACTAAGTCAATCACAAGGCGGTGGTAACCGTGTGATGAACTTCGGTAAGAGTAAGGCAAAATTATATGATAATGAAAAGAAAAAAGTTAGGTTTACAGATGTTGCTGGTGCAGATGAAGAAAAAGCTGAACTAGTAGAAGTAGTAGATTTCTTAAAAGATCCACGCAAATTCGTGGAAATTGGAGCGCGTATTCCGAAGGGGATTTTGTTAGTAGGTCCTCCGGGTACTGGTAAGACATTGCTTGCTCGTGCTGTTGCGGGGGAAGCGGGCGTGCCGTTCTTCTCTATTAGTGGATCGGATTTCGTAGAAATGTTTGTCGGTGTCGGGGCATCCCGTGTACGTGACTTATTTGAAAATGCGAAAAAAAATGCACCATGTATTATTTTTATCGATGAAATTGATGCAGTAGGTCGTCAACGTGGAGCTGGTCTTGGTGGAGGTCACGATGAGCGTGAACAAACACTTAACCAGTTGCTAGTTGAAATGGATGGTTTCGGGGCAAACGAAGGTATTATTATTATCGCTGCAACGAACAGACCGGATATTTTAGACCCAGCACTTCTTCGTCCAGGTCGTTTTGACCGTCAAATTACAGTAGGTCGTCCTGATGTTAAAGGACGTGAAGCAGTACTTCAAGTACATGCCCGTAACAAACCACTGGATGAATCAGTAGATTTAAAAGCAATTGCTCAACGTACTCCAGGGTTCTCTGGTGCAGATTTAGAAAACTTATTAAACGAGGCAGCACTTGTTGCAGCTAGACGTAATAAGAAAAAAGTAGATATGAGTGATATCGATGAAGCAACAGACCGTGTAATCGCTGGTCCTGCTAAATCAGGTAAAGTCATTTCTAAAAAAGAACGCAATATTGTTGCATTCCATGAAGCAGGGCATGTGGTTATCGGGCTAACACTAGATGATGCGGAAATCGTTCATAAAGTGACAATCGTACCTCGTGGTCAAGCAGGCGGATATGCAGTAATGTTACCAAAAGAAGATCGTTACTTCATGACAAAACCAGAGTTGCTAGATAAAGTAGCGGGATTATTAGGTGGTCGTGTAGCCGAAGATATTACATTTGGTGAAGTATCTACTGGTGCACATAATGACTTCCAACGTGCGACTGGTATTGTAAGAAGTATGGTTACTGAATACGGGATGAGTGACAAGCTTGGTCCAATGCAATTCGGTCAAGCGCAAGGAGGAAATGTCTTCCTTGGACGTGACTTTAATTCGGAACAAAACTATTCGGATAAGATTGCCTACGAAATTGACCATGAAATGCAAACAATGATTAAAGAACAATACGAGCGCACAAAACAAATCTTAACGGAAAGACGCGAATTATTAAATCTAATCGCCAACACGTTATTAGAGGTAGAGACACTCGATGCAGCTCAGATCAAGCATTTAGAAGAGCATGGAACACTTCCTGAGAGACCTTATGAAAAAGCAAATCAGGAAATAGAAGTAAATCTTAAAAAAGAAGAATCAGCTGAAGCGGTAGGAGCTCCTGCAGATCCATCTACTGGTGATTTACCAAAAGAAGAAAGTACCGCGAGCATACCAGATAAAGCAATTCAAGAAGAACGAAGAGATTAATAGAATAGGAAAGCTGATTGTTTGTCGCACCCGTGCGAGGCAATCAGCTTTTTTCTTTGCTTTGGGAATTATGGGATCTATAGTACTTGAAAAGACTTTTTCTCGACAACACAAGGTATGCCGCTGTTTAGGGAAACGGCGACGTAGTGAGTTGAATGAGGTATCCGATGTGATTTTCGCTACAGCCGTACGCTTTCCGCCGGGTGAGCGATGAGCCATCCCCGCCGCCCTCAGGCGTACGCCTGCGATGTCTCATTTGCCCACTCATCCGGCAGGAGTCGCCGCCAACAGCGAAAATCAAAAGAAATTGCCCAATTATCCATACCATCCCGTTAAAAAACAAAATTTTAACCAGTTTTTTCATTGCATTCATCCAATAAATGGTTAAGGGCAACCAACCGATGACTGGGAGCAACCAGTTCTATATGGAAAGCAACTAAATCAGCACGAGAGCAACCAAATTACTCGTGAAAGCAACCAATTCTCAAAATGGCTCTTTACTTGATGTGAGACAACTATAATTCCGACCTATTATAGGAATTATATGTCTTAATATTGTTAATATGGGATCTCAATAATTGGGCAATTTTCATTGATTTTCGCTGCAGGCGGCGACTCCAGTGGGATCAAGTGAGTAAGATGAGACTTCACAACGTACGCGCAAGCGGCGGTGAAAGCTCATCACTCGCCCCACGGAAAGCGTCCGTCCTGTAGCGAAAATCGCAGTGGACACTTTAGTCGCCTCACTACCACGCAGTTTCCCTATACTGCGCAGCATTACATCCGGCGTTTCCGTTTATAGGGCAGGGTAGGGTAGAGCAGAGCTAGGTTACTGTGCTTTTGTTCGTGACCTTATATATGGTATGATATTTTGGAAAACTTACGAGAGAGTTGGGACAAGCCAGATGATACTTGTGTTAGATACAGGGAATACGAACATCGTATTAGGGGTATATGAAAATGATGCGTTAATCCATCATTGGCGGATGGAAACAGATCGTCTGAAAACAGAGGACGAGTATGGTATGCAAGTGAAGGCATTATTTTCCCATGCAAATATAACTTTTGAGCAAATTGAAGGAATTATTATTTCATCTGTAGTACCTCCAATTATGTTTTCTTTAGAGGCGATGTGTAAAAAATATTTTGGTATAAAACCATTAATAGTAGGTCCAGGTGTTAAAACCGGCTTAAATATTAAATATGAAAACCCTCGTGAAGTGGGAGCGGATCGAATTGTAAATGCGGTTGCTGCCATCCATGAATATGGATCACCTCTTATTATTGTAGATTTCGGTACTGCGACAACATTTTGTTATGTAAACGAGAAAGGTGAATATATGGGGGGCGCTATTGCTCCAGGTATCGGTATATCGACAGAAGCATTGTTTACGAAAGCGAGTAAACTTCCTCGAATTGAACTAACAAGACCTGAGCATATCATTGGGAAAAATACTGTATCGGCTATGCAAGCAGGTATTGTATATGGTTATGTAGGGCAAGTTGATGGTATTGTGAATCGGATGAAAAAGAATTCGAAAAAGGTCCCTACAGTAATTGCGACTGGGGGAATGGCTTCTTTGATAGGAGAAGAAACAACGGTAATAGACGTTATTGATCCTTTCTTAACGTTAAAAGGATTATACTTAATATATCAACGAAATATGGATGAAAGAGGGATAAAATAAATGAAAGACTATTTAGTAAGAGCTTTAGCTTTTGAAGGAAGTGTTCGGGCATTTGCCGTTCGAACAACAGATACAGTAGGAGAAGCACAACGTCGACATGAGACGTGGCCGACAGCATCAGCGGCACTTGGCAGATCAATGACTGCTGCTGTAATGATGGGAGCAATGTTAAAAGGCGAAGACAAGATCACGGTTAAAATAGAAGGAAATGGTCCGATTGGTCCAATGGTAATTGATAGTAATGCCAAAGGGGAAGTGCGTGGATATGTGACAAACCCACAAACCCATTTTGAGTTGAATGAAAAAGGAAAATTAGATGTTCGTCGTGCAGTAGGAACAGAAGGTACTCTTACAATGGTTAAAGATTTAGGTATGAGAGATTTCTTTACAGGGCAAGTGCCAATTACTTCTGGTGAAATTGCAGAAGACTTTACGTATTATTTTGCTGTATCAGAACAAGTACCATCTTCTGTAGGACTTGGTGTTTTAGTTAATCCTGATAATACGATTTTAGCTGCAGGTGGATTTGTTATACAACTAATGCCAGGTACGGACGATGAAACAATTACAATAATCGAGGAACATTTAAATAAAATGGAGCCAGTTTCTAAAATGATCGAAAAAGGTTTAACTCCAGAGGAATTGCTATTTGAGATTTTGGGGCAAGAAAATGTACAGATATTGAGTACAATGCCAGTTGCATTCGAATGTAATTGCTCCAAAGAAAGATTTGGAACTGCCATCATCAGTTTGGGGGAAAGTGAGATTCGCGAAATGATTGCGGAAGATGGAGGAGCCGAAGCACAATGTCATTTCTGTATGGAAAAATATAATTACTCTGTAGATGAATTGGAGTCATTTATCGATGAAATCAATGCGTAATGACGAAGAATCTCAACCCAAACGACGTTTAAAAACGAAACCAGTACTTCTCGTACTCGGCGTCCTATTACTGGGTAATTTACTTTGGTTCATTGCTTGGTTAATACCGAATGATAAGGTTGTCGAAACGAAAGAAGAAGTCGCTTCAGTTGATGGAAAAGTTATTACAAAAGAGCAATGGATGGCTTCGATGGAGTCCATGTATGGAAAAGAAGTTTTATTGGACATGGTCAATGCAGAAGTAATGGAAGCAGCGGCTGAAAAAAACAATATTAAAGTAAATGACGCAGAAATCGACTTGGAGCTTGCACTGATTCGATCAACTCAAGAAGGGGTTGATACATCATTTCAATCATTCGATGAAGAAGTGATGCGTAAAAAAGTTCGTGCACGACTAATTTTAGAAAAAGTATTGGCGAAAGACATCGTTATTGAAGATGCGGATATTCAAGCATTTTATGAGAACAATAAAAACTTATACAATATACCGACGTCTTATCGTACAAGCGTTATTTATAGTGCAACAGAAGCTGAAGCAAAAGAAGTAGTGAAAGAACTGAAAAATGGTTCCTCGTTTGATGGATTAGCAAGAGAGCGTTCTTCTGATGTAAGCTCAGCTAGTTTAGGTGGGGATATTGGATATATTGCGGAAGGTACTGAAACAGTAGACGAAGCATTATGGAAAACCTTACCGAAAATAGATGCGGGTAAATGGAGTGATGTTATTCCATTAACAGATGGTCGTTTTGCAGTTGCACAAGTGAATAGTGTATTTGAAGGGCAGTCTTTTTCGTTCTCGGATGTAGAAGATCATATTCGTAGAGAGCTCGCACTAGATCAATTGTCGCGATCAGTTACACAAGAAACATTTTGGGAAGAATTTAATGCAGATTGGTTTTATAGCGAGAAATAAAAGCATACTCTTAGGAGTGTGCTTTTATTTTATTACCATTATTGACAATCCATCTGTAACATTGGTATGATTAAGAAAATAAAACCTATTAACTAAGTAGGGATTAGGAGTGGAACTATGACGAAGCTAGCACAATCCGTATTAGAATTAATTGGAAAAACACCGATCGTAAAGTTAAACAGAGTAACGAACCCAGAAGATGCAGAAGTTTACGTAAAACTAGAATACTTCAATCCTGGTAGTAGTGTAAAAGACCGTATTGCATTTGCAATGATTGAAGCGGCTGAAAAAGAAGGAAAATTAAAAGAGGGTAGTACAATCATTGAACCAACTAGTGGTAACACAGGAATTGGACTAGCAATGATTGCCGCTGCAAAAGGGTATAATGCAGTACTAGTAATGCCAGATACAATGAGTTTAGAGCGTAGAAACTTGCTTCGTGCATATGGAGCTGAACTTGTACTAACACCTGGAGCAGATGGTATGAAAGGCGCAATTGCTAAATCGGAAGAATTGGCAAATGAAAATGGATGGTTTATGCCACAACAATTTAACAACGCGGCAAACCCAGAAATTCACCGCCTAACTACAGGTCCTGAAATTGCAGAAGCGTTTGATGAATTACACGGGTTTGTATCAGGAATTGGAACTGGTGGAACGATTACTGGTGCAGGTAGCGTATTAAAAGAGAAATTCCCAGGAATTCAAGTCGTTGCAGTAGAACCACAAGATTCAAACGTACTATCTGGTGGTAAACCAGGTCCACATAAAATCCAAGGAATTGGAGCTGGATTTGTTCCAAAAGTATTGGATACGCAAATTTATGATACTATTACGCAAGTATCGAATGAGGACGCGTATGAAACGTCCCGTGAGGTAGCAAAATTAGAAGGAATTTTAGGTGGAGTTTCTGCAGGAGCAGCTATTTATGCGGCGATTCAACTTGCAAAAGAACTTGGCAAAGGGAAAAAGGTAGTAGCAATTATTCCTGATAACGGAGAGCGTTATTTAAGTACACCTTTATACCAATTCGAAGATTAATAAACGAAAGTAGAGAGGAGGCATTTATTGCTTTCTCTCTTTTTTGTGGCGAGAAGGAGCAGTTTCAAGTTAAGATGAAGGCAAACCTTTTTTAGGAGGATATGAAAAAATGGAATTACAACTTCAAACGCATGCATTTCAATTATCAAAAGCGGCGTTTTTTTATGCATATAAAAAAATAACAAAAGAGGAAACTCATCATTTATTTTTTGAAAGTGGACGGGGAGGTCATTTGTCTGTAGCTGCTTGGAATCCGTTAGCTGTGACCCAATCTACCGAAACTGGATTACTTATTGAATGGCGAGATGGAAGGGTAGAAGAACGTGAGGGAGAAGCGCTTGCGGAGTTAGAAAAGCTAGTCGCTTCTTATAAACTACCATTTGAAGAAGAGTTGCCGGATTTCCAGGGTGGAGCTGCTGGTTTTATTAGCTATGATTATGCGAGAAAAATAGAAGTGCTACCGACAATAGCGGCAGATGATTTACATATTCCCGACCTATACTTTTATTTGTTTGATGTCTGGGTGGTATTAGATATGGAGACGGAAGTTGTCACGCTGATGAAGCTATCTTCGAGCGAGGTAGATTTGGTGAAATTAGAAGAACAATATAGATTGGCTGCTGAAATGGGTATTGCTTCAAGCGTTTTTCAATCAGGAGCTGCAGTGGAAGTAGCAGAAGATCATTCGAAATTACATGTATCTGTAGATTCTTCTGGGTTTGAAGAGGCTGTTCGAAAAGTACAGCAATATATTGCGCAAGGCGATGTTTTTCAAGTAAATTTATCCGTTCGCCAATCAAAAGAGTTGAAGGTTGAACCAATTGCTATGTATGAAGCATTAAGAGCTTTTAATCCATCTCCTTATATGGCATTTATTCATTCGCCGGAATTTGCAGTTGTATCAGGGTCGCCAGAATTATTAGTGAAGAAAAAGGGGTCAGAATTATCCACTCGCCCGATTGCAGGGACGAGACCTCGCGGTAAAAGTGATGCGGAAGATATCGCCTTAGCAAATGAACTAATCGACAATGAAAAAGAACGCGCAGAACATGTAATGCTTGTAGACCTAGAACGAAATGACTTAGGGAAAGTATCTACATATGGAACAGTCGAAGTAGACGAGTTCATGGTCATTGAACGATATTCGCATGTCATGCATATAGTTTCCAATGTAAAAGGGACATTACGTAAAGGAGTATCGAATACGGAGATTGTGCGAGCAATGTTTCCTGGTGGAACAATTACAGGGGCTCCTAAAATTCGTACAATGGAAATTATCGAGGAGCTGGAACCAGTTCGTAGAGGGATATATACAGGATCTATTGGATGGTTAGGGTTTTCAGGTGATTTAGAGTTCAATATTGTGATTCGCACCGCGTTTATTCAAGATGAGATGGCGTATATCCAAGCGGGGGCTGGTATTGTCATTGATTCCATTCCTAGTGCTGAATACGTGGAGTCATTAAACAAAGCAAAAGCAGTTTGGCAAGCAAAGGCGATGGCAGAGGGGGAAAGCAAATGATTTTAATGATTGATAACTACGATTCTTTCACATATAATCTCGTTCAATATATTGGGGAAATAGGGGTTGAAGTGAAGGTTGTTCGGAATGATGAATTAACGATAAATGATATCGAACAGCTAGCACCTCAAATCATTGTTGTCTCACCAGGACCTTGTACGCCCAACGAAGCGGGTATTAGCTTAAATGTCATCACGCATTTTGCCGGGAAAATCCCTATCTTTGGGGTATGTTTAGGACATCAATCGATCGGACAAGCATTTGGTGGAAAAGTGATTCGAGCTAATAGATTAATGCACGGGAAAACCTCTCCTGTTTTTCATAATGGCAAAGGGGTAAATGAACATATGCCGAACCCTTTCCAAGCAACAAGATACCATTCTCTTCTTGTGGAAAAAGAGTCACTGCCAAATTGTTTGGAAGTAACTTCTTGGACGGAAGAAGGAGAAATCATGGGATTACGCCATGAAGAGTTTGCTATTGAAGGGGTGCAATACCACCCGGAGTCCATCATGACAGAAGAAGGGAAAAAACTCATCCGAAACTTTATCGAAAAATATGAGATTCTTGCAAAGGAGCTTGTGTAAATGGACGCTTGGAAGAATGGAAAGTTATATCATAGTAGTGAATTAACTATTTCTGCATATGATCATGGTTTTTTATACGGCTTAGGCTTTTTTGAAACCTTCCGTACATATGATGGGCAAGTTTTTTTATTTGATGAACATTGGAAGCGTCTTTCTCAGGCTCTTGCTGATTTTCGTATGACAATGCCATATGAGAAAGAAATTATTTTAGCTGCTATCCGCGCTTTAACGAAAGAGAATAATGGACAAGACGGCTACTTTCGGTTGAATATCTCAGCGGGTGTTCATGATATTGGACTTCAGCCGTCTCATTATGAGAAGCCTACGGTGATTTTATTTCGAAAAGCTTTGCATATTGTTCCTCGAGGTACAGAGAAAAAAGCAATATGGTTGAAAACGACTCGGAATTCACCAGAAAGTGAGATTCGTCATAAATCCCATCATTTCGCAAATAATGTACAAGCGAGATTTGAAGTAGAGTCATTGGCAACGCATGAGGGTATTTTTCTGACCGCAGAAGGATTTGTTGCAGAAGGAATTACGTCCAATGTATTTTGGGTGAAAGACGGGAAGTTGTATACGCCATCGCTTGAAACTGGGATACTTGCTGGAATTACAAGAGAATGGATTTTACATAATTTTGAAGTAGAAGAAGGTTTGTTTACGAAAGATGTATTAGAAGCGGCAGATGAGGTTTTTATTACAAATGCGGTACAAGAAATTGTCCCTATTAAAGAGATAAATGGAAAACAATTATTAGGTAATCAAGGTCCTATGTACACGGCGCTACATAATGCGTATGTAAAATGTATTCAGGAAGAAAGGATAATAAGATGAATTTACAATATCATACTGAACTCTTTGAAGGTGGAGGAGTTACATTAGATTTTAAAAAAGAAACGATTGTGATGGGAATACTAAATGTTACTCCTGATTCCTTTTCAGATGGTGGGAAGTTTAACGAAATAGAGGCAGCCGTTGCTCGCGCCAAGCAAATGGTTGTAGAAGGAGCAAAAATTATTGATGTTGGTGGTGAGTCGACTAGACCTGGACATACCGTTATTTCAGATGAAGAAGAAATAGCGCGCGTCGTTCCAGTTATACAAGCAATTCGTGCAGAAGTCGATGCAGTTATTTCAATCGATACATATAAATCAGAAGTTGCGCGAGCTGCAGTCCTCGCAGGAGCACATGTTATTAATGATATTTGGGGTGCAAAAAGAGATTCGAAAATCGCGGAAGTAGCCGCTGAATTAAGTGTTCCGATTATTTTAATGCATAACCGAGATAACGAAGTATATAAGGACTTTTGGCCAGAAGCCAAGCAAGACCTAGAAGAATGTATTCAAATTGCAAAAGCGGCAGGCGTTCCAGATGAACATATATGGCTAGACCCTGGGATTGGCTTTGGAAAAACGACGGAGCAAAATATTTGGATGATGCAGCATTTAGGTGATTTAGTCGATATGGGGTATCCTGTGTTACTAGCAACGTCTCGTAAGCGTTTAATCGGTAATGTGCTGAATCTTCCTGTGAACGAGCGAATGGAAGGTACAGGTGCAACCGTTTGTTATGGTTTACAACTTGGTTGCCATATGGTCCGTGTACATGACGTGAAAGAAATTGCACGTATGACGAAAATGATGGATGTACTGACAGGGAAACAGATATATGAGGAAAGAGAGGATTCACTGTAATGGATTATATTCATTTAAATGACTTAGAGTTTTATGGCTACCATGGTGCGCTAGCAGAAGAAACAAAGCTTGGTCAAATCTTTCGCGTAACGATTACGTTAGCATGCGATTTAAAAAAAGCGGGAGAAACCGATGACTTGGAAGAAACGGTAAACTATGCGGAAGTTTTTGAGTTATGTAAGGAAATTGTAGAAGGTAAACCGTATTTATTAATAGAGGCAGTTGCCGAAAGAATTGCTGCACGTATTCTAGAGGACTATCAAGCGAAAGTTAGTGGTTGTCGTATTCAGTTAATAAAGCCTAATCCGCCGATTGCAGGACATTATGCTTCGGTTGCGGTTGATATTACGAGAGGGTTGCTATGAATAGAGCGTATATTTCATTAGGGTCAAATATTGGGAATCGTCTTCTTTTCCTTCAGCAGGCTGTGCGATCATTACAGGCTACGAATGGTGTAAAAGTATGCCAAGTGTCTTCAGTTTACGAAACGGATCCGGTCGGCTATGTAGATCAGGCCACGTTTTTGAATATAGTAGTGGAGCTAAAGACTTCATTAAACCCGCACGAACTACTAAAAAAATGTAATGAAATAGAAGCGGACCTAGGGCGAACTAGAGAAATACATTGGGGTCCCCGAACTGTAGACCTTGACATTTTGTTGTATAATGAAGAGAACGTGAAAACGGAGAACCTCATTATTCCACATCCAAGGATGACAGAAAGAGGCTTCGTGCTTATACCATTAACGGAAATAAACTCGGATTTAAGAGAACCTGGGACAAATCGTTCTTTCGTAGAGCTTGCCGATACTCAAAAAGAAGGCATCCATTTATGGAGAACTTTCGATGGAGTGGACGAGTTCACACACTATACAGATAGAGAAACATAAAGAAGGTGAATAATAATGACAATTACATCAACAAAACCATTTCAAATTGGTGATTTCGTGATGGATAACCGTGTCGTACTAGCCCCGATGGCTGGTATTTGTAACTCGGCTTTCCGTTTAACAGTCAAAGAATTTGGAGCGGGACTAGTTTACGCTGAAATGATTAGCGATAAAGGAATCGTTCATAAAAACGAAAAAACATTAAGTATGCTTTATATAGATGAGCGTGAAAATCCACTATCCCTTCAAATTTTTGGAGGAGAGAAAGAAACGCTTGTTGCAGCTGCAAAATATGTAGATCAACATACGTCTGCTGACATCATTGATATTAATATGGGATGTCCTGTAAATAAAATTATCAAATGTGAGGCAGGAGCTAGATGGCTTCTAGACCCAGAAAAGATTTACGAAATGGTTTCAGCCGTAGTAGATAAGGTAAAAAAACCAGTAAGTGTGAAAATGCGTACAGGTTGGGATGATGAACATCTATATGCAGTAGAAAATGCACGTGCAGTTGAGCGTGCGGGCGGAGCGGCAGTTGCAGTACATGGTCGCACTCGTCTTCAAATGTATGAAGGGCATGCGGATTGGGATTTAATTCGCCAAGTGAAGGAATCGGTGAATATCCCTGTTATAGGGAATGGAGATGTAAATACTCCTCAAGATGCAAAACGTATGCTAGACGAAACGGGTGTCGACGCTGTTATGATTGGACGCGCAGCGCTAGGAGACCCTTGGATGATTTACCGTACAGTAGAATATTTAGAAACTGGTGAATTAAAGCCAGAACCTACTGCACAAGAAAAAATTGATGTATGTTTGTTGCACTTTGATCGTTTAGCTGCCTTAAAAGGCGAAAAAGTAGCGGTAAGGGAAATGCGCAAACATGCTGCTTGGTATTTAAAAGGTATTCGTGGAAATGGGACAGCAAGAAATGTGATTAACCAAACGGAAAGCGCACAAGAGCTGAAAGATTACTTGCATCATTTTGCGGAAGAAGCTTCGAAAGAATATAGCGCTGTCGATTCAATTCTTGCTTAATGGCAAAAAGAAGGGCTGTCACGTTTAGTGACGGCTCTTTCCATTTCAGTAGGTAATCTGAATAATGGAAAATATCGAACGATGAATGAAAAAGATGAACAGAGCGCCAAAATTGTGTACAATAAGTTCAATGTTATAAAAGATACTTGCGAAACAGTAAGTAGTGGAGGAGTGACCGACATGTCTAATATAGAAGAATTAAATGATCAACTTTTGGTGAGAAGACAAAAGATGACTGCAATACAAGAAAAAGGACTAGATCCTTTTGGTGGCAAGTTTGTACGTACGCATTTAAGTAATCAAGTAATTGCGGAATTTGAGGAGCTTACTAAGGAACAATTAGAAGAAACAACGCATGAAGTAGTTATTGCTGGACGTATTATGACGAAGCGCGGAAAAGGGAAAGCAGGATTTGCTCATATCCAAGACTTCGGCGGTCAAATTCAAATTTACGTACGAAAAGAT
Source organism: Psychrobacillus sp. 05T411 (assembly GCF_056396485.1). Taxonomy (NCBI): domain Bacteria; kingdom Bacillati; phylum Bacillota; class Bacilli; order Caryophanales; family Bacillaceae; genus Psychrobacillus; species Psychrobacillus sp. 05T411. The sequence continues at coordinate 51,344 of NZ_JBFTLO010000028.1, forward strand.
GCAATTGGCGACGATGCATATGAACTATTCAACTCCGCTGATTTAGGGGATATCGTAGGTGTACGAGGAAATGTGTTCCGTACACAAGTAGGTGAATTATCTGTTAAAGCGATTGAATTCACATTTTTAACAAAATCACTACGTCCAATGCCTGAGAAATTCCACGGTCTAAAAGACGTAGAACAACGCTACCGTCAACGTTATTTAGATTTAATGACAAGTGATGAAAGCAAAACAACGTTTATAACTAGAAGTCGTATCATTCAATCTATGCGTCGTTACCTTGATGGACAAGGCTACCTAGAAGTGGAAACACCATTATTGCATTCTATTGCAGGTGGAGCAGCAGCGCGTCCATTCATTACACATCATAATGCTTTAGATATGGAACTATATATGCGTATCGCAATTGAGTTACATTTAAAACGCTTAATAGTAGGTGGATTAGAAAAGGTATATGAAATTGGCCGTGTATTCCGTAATGAAGGTGTTTCAACACGTCATAATCCAGAATTTACGATGATTGAGTTATATGAAGCGTACGCCGACTATCAAGATATCATGAACTTAACGGAAAACTTAGTGTCACATGTTGCACAAGAAGTATTAGGTTCTACAACTATCATGTATGGTGACGATGAGATTAATCTAGCACCAGGCTGGAGACGTTGGCATATGGCGGATGCAGTAAAAGAAACTACTGGAGTAGACTTCTGGAAAGAAATGTCGAAAGAAGAAGCGCATGCATTGGCTAAAGAACATGGAGTAGAAGTGAAACCTTCTATGGAAGTAGGTCATGTATTAAATGAATTCTTCGAACAGAAAGTAGAAGAAACATTAGTTCAACCAACCTTTATTTATGGACATCCGGTTGAAGTATCACCCCTTGCGAAGAAAAATCCAGAAGATGGTCGTTTCACAGATCGCTTTGAATTATTCATTGTGCGCCGTGAGCATGCAAATGCATTTACAGAGTTAAATGATCCAATCGATCAACGTCAACGTTTCGAAGCGCAGTTAGTAGAAAAAGAAGCGGGTAATGACGAAGCGCATGAAATGGATGAAGATTTCTTAGAAGCATTAGAATACGGTATGCCTCCAACAGGCGGACTAGGAATAGGGATTGACCGTTTAGTAATGCTTTTAACGAACTCAGCTTCTATTCGTGATGTGTTGCTATTCCCAACGATGCGTCATAGAGATTAATTAATAGGTGATTGAAAAGAGAGATACTACTAATTGTGGTGTCTCTCTTTTAACTTTCTTCTATTTGTAGTGTTGCAAAAGTATGTTGAGAGTTTATAAACTTTTTTTGAGAAAAGTACTTGTCAAACATATTAGATGGTGGTATAGTTATCAAGTTGTCATTTTCACTACTGATTTCACTTGAAAAACAAATTGAAAAAAGTTGTTGACACTGACAAAGAGAAATGTTAAGATATTAAATGTCGCTAAAACAAAACGACAACATGAACATTGAAAACTGAACATGCAAAACGTTAAGAAATATAGCTTGAAAGATTAACTTCGGTTAACTTGATAGCAAAACAATTTTGACATCATTTAATGATGATG
>NZ_JBFTLO010000029.1:0-38175 GCF_056396485.1 Psychrobacillus sp. 05T411
AAGTGATGAAAGTGATGAAGCGTAACGCATATGGTTTTCGTCGCTTCGATCACTTTCGGGCAAAGATTTTATTAAATATAAAGTATAAAGAAATAGGGGTACATCTTGGTTAAGGGCTGGGTGAAAATCACATCACCCCAACATTTGACGTTGAACCTTTTATATTGTAAGAAAAAGGATAAGGGCAACTAGTTTGGCAAGGGGAGCAACCAAAAGTAGTGAGTGAGCAACCATTCCAACCATCAAAGCACTCAATTCTCCTATAAAAGCAACCAAAAACCTAGGCAAAGCAACCAACTGCCAATTTGCCCGATTATTCCGCTATACCGACAAAAAAAAGAGCAATCCGATGTCGGATTACTCTTTTATTATCTTATGGATTATTGGAGTCGGAATTTTCTTCCCCACCGCTAGTTCCATCTGGATTTGTATAGTCGTCAGGGTTTACTTCTTCATTGGGATCGCCATTGTTATTGCCATTTCCGTTATTACCTCCGTTACTATTTCCATTATTATTACCATTTCCGTTATTGTTTCCATTGCCATTCCAATTTCCATTATTGTTTCCATTACCGTTCCAGTTTCCGCTACCATTGTTATTCTGGTCTTCAGAATTTCCATTTTCATTCGGTTCGGTAGGAGGAATTTCTTCTAGCTCTTCTTCCACGAACCCTTCTAATGTAAGGGAAACGGAAGCCGGTTCACTTCTTACTTCACCAGAAACTGCTGTTACAGAGAATACATACGTACTTCCCGGGATGAGACTTTGGACAATCAGTCCTGTTTGATCCGTTGTTTGTAGGATTTCCGAAGGTCCGTTGTCAATTGCTACGGATACTTCAAACTGTACATTTTCTTCTATATTTTCCGGTCGTTCGAAGTCCCACATTAGTGTTGCAGATAAAGTAGGATTGTCAAGGTCGACGGATAAATTGGTTGGCGCATTTAGCTCTAATTTTTCGAACTCTTCGGACACGGTTGTTGGTTCTGTGCCTTTTACAAATAACTCGGTTCTTTTTAGTTCATCCGGTGTAAATTCACTTGCTAATTGAAGCGGGTTCGACCCTCTTTCAATAGTCGCTTCCACTACGGAATTTGGCTTACTGAATCTCTCTGTTGCCACACCTTCTGAAATATTAGCCATAACTTTCTTGAAAATAGTTTGCGGTAAATAACGTTCATCATTTGTTGTCATCGGTGTTTTCTGCTCTGGGTAACCAGACCAAACGGCGATCGAGTAGTTGGTTGTGTATCCAGCGAACCAAACATCCGGGAATGCACTACTTGGTAAATTCCATTCTTTCATTTGGTTAGCGTCATAGTTCGAAGTCCCCGATTTACCAGCAATATCTAAACCACTAATAGCTGCTTTTTTAGCTGTTCCTTTTGTTAATACATCTCGTAATACATCCGTTACCATATAAGCTGTAGAGTCTTTCATTACTGCCTTCGATTCAGGTCGATAGCTCTTTTCGGTTTTCCCGTCACGGTAGACAATTTTATCAATGGCATACGGTTCTGTATGGATACCGTTATTACCAAATGCTGCATATGCACCAGCCATTTGAATAGGGGACATTGATTTCGAAGTACCACCGATTGCAGTGCCTTCATAAACTTCTCCTATATCGATGCCAAAACGATTAATAAACTCTTTCGCGTTTTTCGTGCCAACTTCTTTTAACGTTTTCACTGCAGGAACGTTTCGAGAATTATAAAGGGCTTCACGCATGGTCATCGCACCTTTATATTTTCCATCAAAGTTACGTATATTTTGTTCCGTACCTGTATACTTCATTGGTTCATCTACAATCGTTTGACCAGTAGACCAATTTAAAAATTCAACGGCTGGACCATAATCGATCAAAGGCTTAATAGTTGAACCCGGGGATCTAAGTTTCATATCGTAAGCAAAATTAAAGCCACGTTCTACACCGTAATTACGGCCACCGCCTACTGCAGCAATTGCGCCTGTTTTCGTATCAATAACCGCTACAGCTGATTGAATATCTTCCGTAGGGAACATATCTGAATTTAACGTTTCTTCCACTTGTTGTTGTGCTTTTGGTTGAAGCGTTGTATGAATGGTGATTCCTTCTGAAATGGTATCACCATCTCCATGTTTTTCTAATTCATCCAAAACGACGTCAATAAATGCATCATATTTTGTGTTTTGTTTGGCTACACGTTCTTCCTCAGGGAGTAAAGAATCCTCTATTGGAATTGCCTGTGCGGCTTTCATTTCTTCATCTGTAATTTTGTCATGCAGATTCATCAAATGTAGAACTGTATTTCTTCGTTTTTCAGCAAGGTCCGGATTTTTAAACGGATTATATGCATTTGGTCGTTGCGATATTCCCGCTAGAACAGCATACTGATCTAATGTTAAATCTTTTAATTCTTTTCCGTAAAAATACTTAGACGCTGTTCCGTATCCGTAAATTCTGCCGGACATCAGTACTTTATTAAAATACATTTCAAAAATTTCTTCTTTATCATATTTTCGTTCTAATTGAATGGATAAATATGCTTCTTGCGCTTTACGTTTTAATGTTTTTTCATTTGTTAAGAAAGAGTTTTTGATCACTTGTTGCGTAATCGTACTAGCGCCTTGTTCGCCAAAACCATGTGTGATGTTGGCGAGTACAGCTTTGCCTAATCGCAAAAAATCCACCCCAAAATGTTGGTAAAAACGTGAATCCTCGGTAGCGATGATAGCGTCATGCATTTCTTTAGGTATTTCATCGAAAGGTACATACTCTCTATTTTCTGCACCAAGTGTCGCAAATAGTTCTCCATTAGCATCTAGAAGTTTAGGGCTAATTGGATCTTTCAACGAGCTTTCATCTAATTTAGGGGCTGAGCTCGCGTAATAAGCGAAAAGCGAACCTCCTGCAATGAGCCCTACGATACCTATTGCAACTATTGTTATTAATATTCGTTTAATCCAGAGCTTCGCTGGTGTATTTGTCTTTTTCTTTTTTTGATGTAATTGTTTTCTTCGTTGTTCACKAGTTTGTTTTTGCTCACTCATAAACTTCTCCTCACTTTCACTTTATGCATATAAGTCATTAACTATTTTTAAATAATCAATTCTTGGTGCATATTTGGGCATAATTTCTATTGCATGTTCTTCAAATTCTGCTAGAGCAATAGATTTTCTTCCTCCAGCCAGCATTCGATCCCAAAAATGCTGTAATTGGTCAAATGGTAAATAAAAATAACGGTCCACTGCAGAAAAACGAACGAGTAAAAAACTGATGCCTTGTTGTTTCACCACTTTACTCATATGTTCTACTTGATGAAGATGGACGTTTTTTAAAGGAAACGCTGTTCTATTTTCCGTTTCTTTTGCTTCAAAGTCAATATATTTCCCTTCATATACCCCGTTAAAATCTGTTGTGGATGGAGTTCGGTAGTAAGCTTCTTTAATAACGGCACTACTTCTACTTGGATAATCGACTTTTACGACTTGAATTGGAATTGGTTTTTTATAAATGACTGCGATTTCGTGTACGAGATAGTATTCATTTGCATCGCTTAGTTCATCTTCTAATGTTTTACCCCTATTACTAAAGGAATAATCTTTTCTTTTTTTTGTTTCTGTTTCCTTTTTGGGAGTGTACAGTTTCCCGTTCGGATAACGAATAGCCAAGATATTCACCTCTCTATGCTATTAGTTTATCACTTTTTGGTGGTAAGACTCCACCCCAAGGCGCAAGATGAAGGGTTTGTAGCCTAACACAAGATAATTAGACGTTAATCGTTTCTATTTAGTTTCATTCCATCAAAAATTATTGATTCTGCAGTAACTTGTCGACTTTCTACTAGTTTTGTCCGTTGAAAAGAACGTTTGTCGAGTGGGAAGGGATTTATTAAAAAACAAGGAACATACTCTAAAAAGGGAGGTAATAAAATGAATAAAATCGAACGTATTATTGACCAATTAGAGTTGTTAGAATTTTTACTGGAAGATCGGCTAAGTGATGAACAGGAACAGTTTGAAAAAGACTTTAGTAAATCATCCTTTCGCTTGCTAGGTAAACTAGAAAAAATCGAAAACCAATTATAAAGAATGTACGTTCGTTTGCAACTAGTAATCTATGCTGTAATTTGTTACACTATTACTAGAATGCGGGGGATAAAGAATGTCGTTATTGCGTTTAAGTGAACAGTTAGTAAAAGAATGTGATGAGAGCATTTTACGCTTTCAATTATATAGAGAACAAGACAAAGAACCTGATTTTTTTGGTGAAGTAAAGCCTCATGCCTACAAAATTGATGAAGTATTGCTAGAATGGGAAAAGCTCGTTCGAACATGGATTCAAGTGAAGCGACCAAAATATGTACATCCAAGTCAGATTGACTCTTTACTTGAATCCATGAAGCAATTCATCGTCCAATCGTATTATAAAGGGACAAGCAAGAAACGATTTCTAAAATCGATTCATTCAGCCAAATATACGTTAGAAACAATTATTCATGCAATCAAAGAAGTGGGGGATGAGTATGCGAACGAATAAAAGCATACAAGAATTGTTAGATGACTGGAAAGTAGATGCAAATCGAGCTTCCAGAATTGAGCATATTCACGTAATGGAAGAGAAAGAAGCAATATATGCTCCTTTCCCGGAAAAAATGCATCCTTCTATTCAAAAAGCATTAAAAAGCCGTGGAGTGGATCAACTATATATCCATCAACGACAAGCCTTTGATGCTGCAACACAAGGAAAATCCTATACGACCATTACCCCAACCGCCTCCGGAAAATCGCTATGTTACCATCTGCCGGTGCTTCAATCGATATTAGAAGACCCAACCTCGCGTGCTATTTATTTATTTCCAACAAAAGCATTAGCTCAAGATCAAAAAAGTGATTTAAATGATTTAATCAAAGCAAGCGAGGAAGAAATTCTAAGTTTTACCTATGATGGGGATACGGAACCGGGCATTAGACAAAAAGTACGAAAGTCAGGACATATTGTTTTGACCAATCCAGATATGCTCCATTCAGGGATACTTCCTCATCACACAAAATGGGTATCTCTTTTTGAAAATCTAAAATATATTGTGATTGACGAAATTCATACATATAAAGGTGTTTTTGGAAGTCATGTGGCACATGTCATTAGAAGATTAAAACGCATTTGTGCTTTTTACGGAAGCAATCCGCAATTTATATGTACATCTGCAACGATTAAAAATCCGAAAGAGTTAGCAGAGAATCTAACGAATACAAGGCATGAACTGATCGATCAAAATGGTGCGCCATCTGGAAAAAAACATTTTGTCTTTTATAATCCACCGATTATTCATCCAGTATTCAATGTTCGACGAAGTGCCATTTTAGAAGTGCGAGATATCGCACAAGAATTGTATATAAATGGAATTCAGACCATTGTATTTGCTAAAAGCCGGGTGCGCGTGGAAATGCTTGTTACTTATTTACAAGCTTTAGTGAGTAAAAAGATTAATGACCAAACAATTCGAGGCTATCGTGGTGGTTACTTACCTTCTGAACGTAGAACGATCGAAAAAGGATTAAGGGAAGGCGTCATTCGGACGGTAGTAAGTACGAATGCTCTGGAGCTTGGTGTCGATATAGGACAACTACAAGCATGTATTATGACTGGTTACCCGGGAAATATTGCCAGTGCTTGGCAGCAAGCGGGTCGTGCTGGAAGAAGGCAAGACGAAGCGCTTATTATTTATGTGGCACAGTCTACTGCACTCGATCAATATGTAGTGAAGCATCCAGCATATTTTCTAGGTCAATCTCCAGAAGAAGTTAGGATTCATCCAGATAATATGATTATTTTAATGGATCATTTAAAATGTGCTGCATTTGAGCTGCCTTTTACGACGGTGGATACCTATGCCGAGTTTTCCATTCAAGAATTACTCGCTTTTTTAGAAAGTGAAGGGATTTTATTGAAAACGGCTGATAAGTGGCATTGGATGTCTGAAAGTTTTCCTGCAAGCAATATTAGCTTGCGCTCCGCTTCGCAAGAAAACGTCATCATTATAGACCAATCCACCCCTACGAAAACGAGAGTAATTGGGGAGATGGATCAATATAGTGCTATGACGCTTCTTCATGAAGAAGCGATTTACTTACACCAAGGCACGCAATTCCAAGTAGAAATACTCGACTGGGAAGAAAAGAAAGCATTTGTAAAAGAAGTGGATGTCGATTATTTCACGGATGCTAATATTGCCGTCGAGTTAAAAGTATTGAGTGAGGACAAAGAAAGAGAAGCATCGATTGGAACGCTTCGATTTGGGGATATTATCGTTTTAGCGCAGCCGACGATTTTCAAAAAGATTAAATTTGATACGCATGATAATATCGGCTCAGGGAAAATTCATTTACCGCCACTGGAGTTGCATACCTCTTCGACTTGGTTTAGCTTTGATAAACCAAGCGATTGGACAGATACGCTATTATCCGATGCCATGACAGGGGTTGCCTATGCACTACATGCATTTATCCCATTATTCATACACTGTGATGCAAAAGATATTCACGTAGTACCACAAGTGAAGTCCATTAATGCGGAAAAGCCGACTTTTTATATGTATGATAGTTATCCAGGTGGAATCGGGTTATCAGAAAGAATGTATGATCTTTGGAATGCGCTCGTTCCAAAAGTAATGGAACAAGTGGCAACATGCCCATGTACAAATGGATGTCCTGCGTGTATTGGAGCCCAAGATGCAGAGCTAAATTTGAAAAAAGAAGTGATTAAACTTTTTTCTTTATTGCAGGTGAATCAGCATGTCGTATGAAAAGAAATTAATGCAAATGAAAGGCCTCATAAAAAAGAATACGGTAAAAGATGAGCCAAAAAAGGAAGTGCCTACTCTTACACTTCCTTTTTATACGGACCGATGGAAAGCAGCGGGTCTAAATTTAATACAAAATGAAAAAGGTTTTTTGTTTGTGAAAGAAACTTTTTATGAGCTGTCGCATATACATGGAAACATTGGGCTACATCATTTGCATGAAGCAATCACCTTTATGCAAAAAAAGTATCCTGAACACCCACTGACAATTGCACCAAATACCCCTTTTTGTTTTTATGATACGGAAACAACTGGTTTGAAAGGGACAGGTGTGCTTATCTTTTTAAATGGCGTGTTAAAGCAAGTGGAAAACGGTTTTTTATTAACGCAGTATGTGCTAGCAGAACCAGGCCAAGAATCCTCTTTTTTGTATGAATCAAAGTTTTGGAAAACAGCGCAGACGATTATTACCTACAATGGTAAAAGTTTCGATTTGCCTCAGTTGGCAGCGAGATGGACAATGAACCGAAATACGATTCCTCCACTCTTAGAACATGCGCAAATCGATTTAATGCATTCTTCTAAACGAATTTGGAAAGGGGATCTGGAACGATTTAAGTTAAAACAATTAGAAGAGCAGAAACTAGGTTTTGTCAGAAAAAATGATATTCCTGGCCATCTTGCCCCGATTATTTATTTTGACGCGGTGAAGCATGGAGATCCTACTAACTTAATGAAAGTGTTAAAGCATAATGAGTGGGATATTTTATCACTCGTAACGCTTTATATTTTATCCGTGAAGCTATTAAAAGAAGAGGAAGTAGTGGAGTCCTCTATAGCGTATACGAATATTGGCAAATGGTTTAGAGATTTAAAATCAGTGGACGCAAGTATCGATTGGTTCCAGTTTGTCATTGATGAATTCGAAGAAGCGGAAGTAAGTGTGGCCTATTATTATGTTGGATTGCATTTGAAAAAACTGCAATTTTTCGAGGACAGTATAGAAGCATTTCAAGCAGCCTTACTTAAAATAGTCGGGAAATATCGTATCGATGTTTATATGGAACTAGCAAAACTTTACGAGCACCGGAAAAAAGATTACGAGATGGCTTTAGAAATAACGAGGAAATGCGCGGAATATTTAGCGGAAATGCCTCCTGTGATTAGTGAAAACCAGCATGTACGCTTGTATCAGGATCTTCAAAAACGAGAAGCGAGAATAATTCGGAAATTAACTATTTCCCGGGAAAGCGCACAACCTAACAAAAAGCGCGTTTCCCAGCCTTAAAATGCTCCATTATTCGACATCGTTATGCTATAATACGTTTAGTGAAACGTAACGGAAGGAAGATACCATATGGAAACAAAATTAAAAACTTCAGATATACTTGAAAAAGAATTTAAAACGGGCCTAAGAGGCTACAATCAAGAAGAAGTTGATATTTTCTTAGATGACATCATTCAAGATTATGAAGCTTATGAAAAGAAAATTTCCCAACTTCAGTTAGAGATTAACCAACTAAAAGAAGAACTTGCAGAAGCACCAAAGAAAGTGGCACCTGCACCACAAGTTGGAGCAACGAACTTTGATATTTTAAAACGACTTTCTCATTTAGAAAAGCATGTATTCGGCAGTAAATTGTACGAATAATTATATTAATTCATATGCGTTGTAAGTCGTCCAAATATCGATTATACTAGTATTACCACTTATATATCCGGGCAATCGCTGCAATGCTAGATCATTGTAGAGGAAAGTCCATGCTCACACAATTCTGAGATGAATGTAGTGTTCGTGCTTAGTGAAAAGATAAACTAAGGCAGCTAATTTAGCTGACGGCGGGATGAAGGCCTAAGTCTTATGATATGGCTGACAATCTCTGAAAGTGCCACAGTGACGAAGCTGTATAGGAAACTTTACAGGTGGAACGAGGTAAACCCCACGAGTGAGAAACCCAAATTATGGTAGGGGAATTTTCTTGAAGGAATTGAACGGATAGAAGAACGAGAAGTAATTTTCGTAGATAGATGATTGCCATCTACATCGTACGAGGTAAAGCACCGTTTGAGTACCGTAGAAACAAAACATGGCTTATTGGGTGTATGAGTGGCTATACTTAATAATTACAAAGCTCTCCAAGCTAGGAGAGCTTTTTTTTCCTTAAATAGTAAGAGGGTGGTGTAGAAATGGGCACGAAGCAACCATTTGAACAACTTTCTTTATATCCCAATAATTTAATAGAAAAAATATTCAACTCAACGACAGAAGGAATAATGATTACAGATTATAAGATGCGCATTTCCCTAGTTAATGCTGCTTTTGAAACAGTCACAGGCTATTCATTACAGGAAGTAAGAGGGGAAACGCCCAGTATATTACAATCCGGAAAACAAGACGCATGCTTTTATAAAAAGATGTGGACCGAAATAGAAAATTATGGTGTTTGGCAAGGCGAAATTTGGAACAGAAGAAAAAGTGGGGAATTGTATCCTGAGTGGTTATCCATTACAAGCATTGTAAATGGAGAAGGAGAAGTTATCCATTATTTCGGTATATTTTCGGATATTTCCCGAAAGAAATTCGTAGAAAAAGAAATAGAAGAACTTACGAGTACTGATCAACTAACAAATTTACCGAATCGAAACTCATTTAAGGATTTATTAGACGGCTTAATTGATGCATCCGAAAATAATGCTAGTAAACATGCAGTGTTTTTTATAGACTTAGATCGTTTCAAACAGATAAATGAAACACTTGGAACTGAAATCGGGGATTTTATATTAACAGAAGTATCAAATCGTATTAATACAATTGTAAACGAGCAAGATCTTTTCGCAAGGTATGGTGGAGATGAATTTTTATTAACAAAAACAAATCTAGGCCATCAAAAAGAAGCGGCTCAATTTGCAAAAGAAATGTTAAAACTACTAAATAAACCGTTCTATATAAATGGAAATGAAATATATATAACATCAAGTATAGGAATTAGTCTTTATCCGCAAGATGGAGAAGACGTGGAAAGGCTTATTCACAAAGCAGATAAGGCAATGTATTTTGCCAAACAAAATGGACAGAACCAATACGCCTTTTACTTTGATGAATTAAAGCAAGATGCAAAGCGATTGCTTTTACTAGAAGCAGAGCTTAGAAAAGCGATTCAAAAGAAAGAATTTGTTGTGCATTATCAACCGAAAGTGTCATTAGAAACGCACCAAGTAATCGGGGTAGAGGCGCTTGTTAGATGGACAAATGACCAACTAGGCTTTGTATCGCCAGGGGAATTTATCCCTTATGCGGAAGACACGGGACTAATTATCCCGCTAAGCGAAGTAATTATAGAGAAAGTCTGTCTCGATATACTGGAGTGGGGCTTGCAAGGAGTGCAGTTACCTGTATCCGTCAATATTGCTGCGCTTCATTTTCAACAAGATGATTTTATCGAACGTATAAATTCAATCATTGTGCAGCATAATTGTAGTCCACAGCAACTAGAGTTAGAGCTGACGGAGCGAACGGTAATGAAGGAAGCAGAAGAAGTCGTCAATAAATTGATCACCTTAAAAAGTATGGGATTCAAAATATCCATCGATGATTTTGGAACAGGGTATTCTTCCTTAAGTTATTTAAATCGCTTCCCTCTAAACTATTTAAAAATTGATAGTAGTTTTATCCAACAAATTGTATCTTTGCAAGATACACAGGCTATTGTAGATTCCATTATTTTAATGGCACATAGATTACATATTAAAGTAGTAGCAGAAGGTGTAGAAACGAAAGACCAACTGAAGCTTTTAAAAGAAATGGACTGTGATATCATTCAAGGATATTACTTCAGTAAACCAATTCCCAGTTCAGAACTAATGGATTTTCTGGAACTTTGGGAAATTCATAAGCAAGAAAGGACTATATAATGACAACATTTAAATTAGTAGCAACTTCCGCAATGGGATTAGAATCCATCGTTGCCGATGAAGTAAAAGCATTAGGATATGAAACAACAACGGAAAATGGGAAAGTGTATTTTGAAGGAGACGAGCGAGCAATTGCCAAAGCCAATATTTGGCTACGTGTCGCAGATCGAGTTAAAATCGTAGCGGCTCAGTTTCCAGCAAAAACATTTGATGAACTTTTTGAACGGACAAAAGCCATTCAATGGGAGAAGTTTTTACCTGTAGATGCAGCATTCCCAGTACAAGGGAAATCCGTAAAATCTACTTTGTTCAGTGTACCCGATTGCCAGGCAATTGTGAAAAAAGCAATAGTAGAGCGATTGAAACTTGCCTATAAACGAATCGGATTTTTAGATGAATCTGGAGCAACCTACAAACTCGAAATTAGCATTTTAAAAGACGTTGCGACGATTACAATAGATACAAGTGGTGCAGGACTTCATAAACGTGGCTACCGCCAAGACCAAGGGGAAGCTCCTTTAAAAGAAACGCTAGCAGCTGCACTTGTGAAAATTTCTAAATGGAGCCCTAGTCGTCCATTCGTAGATCCATTTTGTGGATCAGGAACGATCCCAATTGAAGCAGCGATGATTGGTCAAAATATTGCGCCAGGCTTTAATCGCGATTTTCATAGTGAAGCTTGGTCTTGGATGCCTAAAACGATTTGGGATGAAGTACGCAATGAAGCAGAAAATCTTGCCAATTATGACCAAGAGCTTCAAATCATCGGTACCGATATCGACCATAAAATGATTCAAATAGCAGAGCAAAACGCATTTGAATCAGGCTTTGCTGATTTAATCACTTTTAAGCAAATGCAAGCAAGTGATTTTTCTACATCTTTAACAGACGGAGTAATGATTGGGAACCCACCTTACGGAGAACGTATTGGGGAAATTGAAGAAATTGAGCAAGTCATTAGTGATTTAGGTCATTTGATGAGCAAATATCCATCTTGGTCCGTTTATATGCTTTCTTCTATGGAAAACTTCGAAAATGCATACGGCAGCAAAGCGACGAAAAAGCGGAAATTATTTAATGGTTTTATCCGAACAGATTATTATCAGTTTTGGGGTAAACGTTCTTAAAAAGTAAGGGAGACTTGGTTCTCCCTTTCTTTTACGTTATTTCCCATATTGGATTTTAGATGCGAAGGCAAAATTGAGGGAAGTAGGGAGTTTTACAATGAAAAATGCGTTACCATTTCAACTATCAAAAGATCGTTCTTTCTTCGAGTCGTTAGGAGATTGGATGGGGGATGTTCTATATGATGAATTACCCGAAAAAGGATTTGAATGCCGAGACGAACAAATTTTCATGGCCTATCAAATTGAGAAAACATTAAAAGAAAAAAATGTGTTATTTGCGGAAGCTGGGGTAGGTACAGGCAAAACAATTGCATACTTACTACCTGCTATTTCATATGCAAGATATACAGGCAAACCGGCTTTAATCGCCTGTGCCGATGAAACGCTGATCGAGCAATTAGTAAAAGAAGCCGGGGATATTTTTAAACTTCAAAATTATTTAGATATTAACATAGACGTTCGTTTAGCTAAATCACGCGATCAATATTTATGCTTGAAACGTTTAGAGGAAGCACAAAAAGACGGGGATAATGATTTCTTTTTAGAAGAGATTGAAGATCAAATTCCCGATTTCGTATATGGGCATTCATCTCTTCAAAAAATTTATCCATACGGCGAACGCAGCCAGTTTCCTGGTGTAAGTGATGCCGACTGGCAAAAAGTAAATTATCATCCGACACAACAATGTATGGTATGTGATGTTCGAAATCGCTGTGGTCAAACAATCCATCGTCAAAACTATCGAGAATCAACGGATCTAATCATTTGTTCGCATGAGTTTCTAATGGAGCATATTTGGACAAAAGAATCTCGCGTGCGAGAAGGACAATTGCCACTATTACCCGATGTATCGATGATTGTATTAGATGAGGGGCATTTACTTGAATATGCAGCGCAAAAGGCGTTGACATACGAAGTGCAAAGTGAAACACTAATTCAATTACTAGAACGCGTGATGGTAGACGGAGTTCGTGAAAAAACATTGAATTTAATGGAAGTATTGCAAGAAACGCATGACCGTATTTTTGGCATATTAAGAAAAAACAGCACGGAAGAAGAAAGCGAACGAATGAAAATCGAAAAAACACCAGAACTTATTCAAATATGCAAACAAGCGATTCGTATTACGGATGATTTGCTAGAAGAATTTGTGTTTGAGTCGGAGCTATTTACAATTCCTGAATATGAACTTCGAATGGTAGAGGAGTTTTTGGAGCAGTATGCATTCTCTTTACGTTTATTTACGGAAAAAGGGGATGGCGTAGAGTGGCTAGAAATCATTGATGGACATGAAACGCTAATCGTGATGCCTCGCCTAGTTACAGATATTTTGCACGAAAAATTATTCACTTCTCAATTACCAATCGTTTTTTCTTCTGCTACTTTATCGATTGAAAAAGATTTTACCTATGTTGCAGATTCTTTAGGTATTGAAAAGTTCCAATCATTCTCGGTGGAATCACCGTTTGATTATGATGAAGTGATGAAAATTTATACACATCCATCAAGTCAAGATGATAAAGTAAAACAAGTAGATGCACTTTTAGAAAATAAGCAACAAACATTAATATTATTTAAATCGAAAGTAGCTATGGAGCAATTCCGCTCTCGTACGACTTCTACCGCGAATATCGTATTTGAAGGAGATCGTGAGCTTTCAACCATCGTAAAAGAGTTTCAAAATGGCGATTTCGCAACTCTTTGCTCATACCATTTATGGGAAGGGCTCGATTTACCACAAGAAGCATTAACGCGAGTAATTATTTATGATTTGCCATTTCCATTAGCAGATCCATTATTTGATGCAAAACGATCATTTTCGAATGATCCATTCGAGGAAGTAGAATTACCATTTATGCTGTTAAGATTGCAGCAAGGAATCGGTCGTCTAATCCGTACTTCAAGTGACCATGGGGAAATTCATCTATTACTTAATGAAGATGAAGCGAAACTGGAAAGCAGATTTACAGGTATTTTACCTACAAATATATAACTTTCATTACAAGGGGGATTTGAAATGACGGTCGAACAACAATTTTTAGATTATGTGAAGAAAATTGGTGCATATAACGAAGCTTTAGGGGTTTTATATTGGGATATGCGTACGGGAGCTCCCAAAAAAGGGCTAGATCAACGTTCAGAAGTGGTAGGGGTACTTGCTACTGATGTGTTTAATTTATCTACTTCCGATGAACTAAAAGGGTTATTAGACGAATTGGAGCCTAGGTTAAATGTAGCGGATCAAGTGACGAATCGTGTATTTGAAGAAGTTAAAAAACAATATGATCTTAGCAAGAAAATTCCTGCAGAAGAATATAAAAAATTCGTTATTTTACAATCCAAATCTGAATCCGTTTGGGAAGAAGCAAAAGCAACGAATGATTGGGATATGTTCATGCCTTACTTAAAAGAAATGGTGGCAACATTAAAGCAGTTTGTGAACTATTGGGGAGTTAAAGACGACAACCCATATAATGTTTTACTGGATCAATACGAACCAGGGATGACTACGGAAGTATTAGATCGAGTTTTTGGAGAGCTAAGAAGCCGAATCGTTCCATTACTAAAGAAAATTGCGGATTCACCTAACCAACCGAAAACGGATTTCTTATTTAAACATTTCGATAAACAGAAACAAGAAGCATTTAGTTTAGATGTCTTAAAACAACTAGGCTATGATTTTGATGCTGGAAGACTAGATGAGACTGTGCATCCTTTCGAGATAGGCTTAAATCGTGGAGACGTTCGAATTACAACTAAGTACGATGAGTCCGATTTCCGTTCGGCAGTATTTGGAACGATTCATGAATGCGGGCATGCTATTTATGAGCAAAATGTTAGCGAAGAGTTGACTGGAACTCCTTTAGCTGGTGGCGCTTCTATGGGAATTCATGAATCGCAATCACTATTTTATGAAAACTTTGTTGGGCGTAATCCGAAATTCTGGGAACAGAATTATGAAAAACTACAAAGTTATTCGCCGGAGCAGTTCGGCGATGTTTCCATGGAAGACTTTTTAAGTGCTATTAATGAAGTAAAGCCTTCTTTAATACGAATTGAAGCAGATGAACTGACATATGCACTGCATATAATGATCCGCTATGAAATTGAAAAAGGGTTATTTAATGGGGATTTAAAAGTAGAAGATTTACCGGAAATCTGGAATGCTAAATATGAAGAATATTTAGGAGTGCGACCAGAAACAAATGCGGAAGGTATTTTACAAGATGTACACTGGGCTGGAGCAAGCTTCGGCTATTTCCCATCTTATGCCCTTGGATATATGTACGCTTCTCAATTTAAAGCAGCTATGTTAAAAGACATCCCTCATTTTGATGAGCTATTTGAAAAAGGCGATTTGTCGCCAATTAAAGCGTGGCTTACACAAAATGTGCATCAATATGGAGCGTTGAAAAAACCGCTTGAAATATTGAAGGATGCAACAGGGGAAGGGCTTAACGGCAATTACCTCGCAGATTATTTAGAAGAAAAGTATACGAGGATCTACCAACTTTAATTAAGAAAAAGAGAACTAAGCTTAGGGCGAACGAGTTCCGTTTCCTATCGCAAGCATTAAAAATGTTATGCAAAATAGACCTTCAAATTGTATGGTAATTTGAAGGTCTATTTTTGTTGGTATAAAGGGATTCTCATAATTATTTTGGTAGAATTTATAGTGCAATTTGTATATTATAAAGTGGGGATACAATAGCCAGTGTACCACAGCACAATATACTACATTTTTACTTACAAATCGATATACAAAAAAATAGATGGTTAGGCTAAGTTAAACTTTATATTGATTTCTCTGTGTATAAAAAATAGACGGATAAATTCCGGCTTAATTGGGAAATACCCATATTTCCTTAAAAATAAGGGGAGTTTTTCCGCTTATATTAACCAAATCTTTGGATTTTGTCTTATTTTGAGTAATTAGTCGGAATATCTCCGCTTATATTCGCTTCTTAGACTTCCTACATATACATTAGCAGGAAATTCTCCGCCTATGAATTCTCATACTAGCCTTACATAGTATAGTAATCACAATCTATTTATTAATCAGATAATTATTACTTTTATGTTAATGTATTAGCATAGGAGGTGAATTTTGTGAGCAAATGAGAAAGATCATTGCTATTAATCATTGTCATGGGTGTTCTTGCTACGGCAATTGGATTACCATTGCTATACGGCCTAGGTGTCCCTTCATTTAGTGTTGTATTAGTTGCTTTGTTTGGGGAAGGTAGTATTTGGGCTTTATTTTTTTCACTACTACTAATCCTTTCAATTGCTTTCGGGGTAGGGAAGATTATTAAAAGTTATAACTAACACTGCATGATTAATGAACACATAAAAAAACGCTAAGATATTTGCATCTTAGCGTTTCTTATGTGTTCGTTATTATGCCAAAGATTTATTCATTACCACAATTTATATCCTTTAGATCCAGGCGGCGCATTTTGAATTATTTCGATAACAGGAACCGTATAAGCAAACAAGATTAATGCAATACAGATTGTTAGCCAAATCTTCCAATTTTCAAGTGCCATTGGTGTTTTTTCTGCATGCTCCGAAACTTCCGCGACTGGAAATTCTGTTTCTCCTTTTGGAGCAAACCAGATTAAATTCGCTACTATATAAAGGATTAAAATGATCCCGATGAATAGAATAGTACCGCCAACTGCTTGCGCTATTTGATAAGGGATCCATTCAGCAGCTTGTGCAGATCCTCCGTAAGTAGAAAAGTCTGAACGCCTTGGTGCACCGAATAGCCCAACAATATGCATCGCTCCTGACATAATGGACATACCGAAAGTCCAGACAATGGTTTGAATAATTGCTAATCTGTTCATTTGTTTCGTCATTACTCTACCAGTCAAATGAGGGATTAACCAATATGCTGCACCGAAGAATGTTAACAAAACAGTTGTTGCAACCGTTAAATGGAAATGTCCCGTTACCCAAATGGTATTGTGTATTAACTGGTTCATTTGGTGTGAAGCATTAATAATTCCACCAGCACCAGCAGGGATAAATGCTACCATTCCGATAAAGGGTGCAAAGAAACGTGCGTCTCCCCAAGGTAATTTTTTGAACCAACCTAAAACACCTTTTCCTCCAAGTGCACGACCACGAATTTCAAACGTTGCAAACATCGAGAAAGCAGTTAGTAAGGAAGGAATGACAACCATCAATGTCAATACAACTTGTAAGAACTTCCAAAAAGAACTGATTCCAGGCTCTGTTAATTGATGATGGAACCCTACAGGAATAGAGAAAAGTAAGAATAGCATAAATGATAATCTAGCAAGAGAATCAGAGAAAATATTCCCGCCAATAATTTTTGGAATAACCGCATACCAAACCATATATGCTGGTAATAACCAGAAGTAAACAAGCGGATGACCGAAATACCAGAACAATGTACGAGAAAGCAATACATCTACTTTATCTACCCAACCTAGAGACCATGGTAATAGTTGGAATAACACTTCGACTGCTACTCCTAAGGAACAAATAATCCACATAGCTAGGTTAACGACAACCATAAAAGTTAGTAATGGACTTGGTTGCCCCGGATTTGCTCTACGCCATTCTACATATTTCGAAATTAGTCCTGCTCCACCGATCCAAGACCCGACGATTACCAATGCTAGCCCTGCATAGAAAATCCAATGTGCTTGTAATGGTGCATAAAATGTATATAATACGGAAGCTTCGTTCAGTAAAATCATAATAGACGATGCAGTAGTACCAATGGTCATGACCCAAAAACCAATCCAACCTAGCAAGCGTTGTTTATCTGTTAATGTACCGGATGTTCTACTTACTACAGCAATTTGAAAACCAAATATGAAATATGTTGTTAAAATAAGACCTAAAAGTACTCCGTGAATCGTTAATATTTGATAATAGCCAATTCCCCATGGTAGTGTGAACGTTCCAGAACGCACTAATGTTTGTAATAAACCACAAAGGCCTCCAATTGCTAGTGCGATGAAAGCGACGTAAACATGTGCTAGAGCTAATTTGCCATCTCTTTTATCTACTTGTATGAAATCTTTTGTTTTTTCGGCTATAGTTGCCATATTACTCTACCACCTTTAGCATAGACGACATGGAAGAATGTCCAATTCCACAGTATTCGTTACATAATATTAAATATTCTCCTGCTTTATCAACCGTTGTAACATATTCCGATACATAACCAGGTTCTAGAATCATATTAATATTTGTTCCAGCTGCTTGGAAACCGTGTACTACATCTTTTGTTGTTGCAATAAACTTAACTTTAGAGCCAAGTGGAACTTCAATTTCAGGTGGATTATAATAAAAAGCAGATGCGACAAAAACAACTTCGTAGTCCCAATCTTTCCCTTCTACTTTATGAACACCTGGTTTGTTAAATGGTGCAATTTCATCGACACGCTCAGGATCTACATAGACTTTTGCACTCGGTGGATGGGAACCGTAATGGAAAGCACTAAATCCAACAATAACTAAAAATAAAACGAGGGAGCCAATTCCAAATGTGAGCCACCATTTTTCGTATTTATGAATATGCATAGTTGTATACCTCCAATAAATTAAAATCGATCAATAAATAAGTAAAATGCCATGAACCATGTAACTAATATAAATGCTCCGAGGAAACCGACTGAATAAAGCGTACCTTTTAAATCAGGCTCTTTCTCCCGTTTTTTCGACATTTTTTTCACCTCCCATATTTGTTTTGTATAGTTATATCATAAATACATTTTTAAATAGAGGATGTGATAAAAATCACACATATGGCGCGATTATGTGAATTAACTGTGAAGAATGTATCATCCCATTTTTCGTATACCCGGAATGCAGATTAATGATCACTATTAAAAGAAAAGTCAGTTATTTATTTTTTCAACAAAAAAAGAACTTCCTTAGTAGAAAGTTCTTCTGTGTTAGTTGTAGTTGCTATTCATCGATAGTTAAAATAATCGTTAAATTCCCAATTCCATCAATGTCGACAGGTAATTTGAAGGCATGTTGGAATCCGAATAATCTCGTTGTTCCAACTATAACAGTAGGGGGAGTAATATCAATTTCCACTCCATTTGCGGCTACGGACGTACATAAATTACCTGCAATCATATTGCCAAGTTCACCAGTAAACGATTCAAGCATCTCGCCTTCTAAAGGCATTCCGAACATAGTCGCTCCGATTCCAGAGAAACAATTAGAAGTTGAATCTATAATAATCCTACCTTTAATATCACCAATAATACCTATTAGGACACCCATTTCTTTTTGCTCAAAAGGTTGTACCATAAGTGAAGGGGACTTTATATCCATTGGAAGAGGGATAACAGATTTTAAAGATTGTATAGTTCCATTTAATATAGTTTGTATATGCTTCGAAGCACTCATTTTTTTCCCCTCCTAATCATACATATAGTTCAATTTTAACATGAATACCAGTAAAAAAGAATAGAAAAATGTAGAAAATGGTGAATTAATGTGTTATTGTGTAAATGAGAATGAATTTCAAATGCATTTGAGAGGATGTTTTTCATGTTAGCTTTGATTATTGGTTCCACTGTTCTCTTATTTAGTGGAATAACAGCTTATGTATTACGTTCCATAGCTCCCCAACCAAAATAATTATTTATGTTAATCCAGAAAATTCTGAATGTAAATTTTGTTAAGATAAAATCTAATAGTTCTATACATTTTTATTGAGGTTTACTAAATGTTCCATAAACACACTTCTTTAGAAGTGTGTTTTAATATTTCCAATAATTTCATTTAGGTAAAATGACTGAAAATTTGTCATCGAACATTTACCGCTCCTTCATTCGCTATTAATACATAACTAATAAACTATTAATAGCAACAAAAATAATATTTTTTAAGGAGAGGTATTCATGTTAAAAAAAGTTGGTCTTATTGCGCTAAGTACTGGACTTGTTCTTTCAGGAGTAGGTTTAAGTAATGCAGATGCAGCAAAAAAAGAGGTTACTTCAAAAGTTAAACAAAATGTGAACGGACCAGTAGAAAATGTTATTTATATGATTCCTGATGGATTTGGTGCAAATCACGCAGCAAATTACCGTATTTTTAAAGGGCAAGAGGCAGTATGGGATTCATATATTAAGGGAATGTACACTACTTATTCAGCAAATGCAGATATCACAGACTCGGCTGCTGCTGGTACTGCGATGGCTGCTGGTATAAAAACAAATAATGGTGTGATTGGACTTGATCTAGAAGGAAACGAAGTAAAAACAATTCTTGAAGCTTCAGAGGAAGCAGGGAAATCTTCCGGTCTAGTTGCCACTTCTACGATTACGCATGCAACCCCGGCTAGTTTTGCTTCTCATGTAGAACATCGTAGTAATGAGACAGAAATAGCCCGCCAATACATCCAAGAAAGCGGTGTAGATGTAATTTTAGGTGGCGGTAAAAATTATTTCATACCAACTTCAGAAGGTGGTAAGCAAACGGAAATAAACTTAATAGATGAAGCGCAAGAAAATGGATTTGAATTCGTTGAAACACGTGCACAATTAGAAAATGCTGAAAACGTAAATGTAGAAAAAGGAGAAAAATTACTTGGTCTATTTGCAGCTAACGCACTTGCTCCTGAATTTGATCGCGATGAAACGGAAGAGCCTAGTTTAGCTGAAATGACAGAAACGGCAATTGATGCTTTAAGTCTAGATAAAGATGGTTTCTTCTTAATGGTAGAAGGTAGTCAAATTGACTGGGCAGGCGAAGAAAACGATGCTGCTTACGCTATGCATGACACAAAAGCTTTTGAAGAAGCTGTGCAAGAAGCAATTGAATTCGCCCAACAAGATGGCAAAACATTAGTCATTATTGCAGGAGATCATGAAACTGGTGGAATGTCAGTTGGTTCAGCTACATCATCAAACACGGCAGCGGAGATTCTTAAAAATGTAACGGCTACTGGTGGATTTATGGCGAGTCAATTAAATGAAGACCGTTTAAATGTAAAAGAGGTCGTACGAGAATACACTGGAATTGAATTAACAGAGGATGAAGCAAAAACTATTCAACAAGCAGAAAATGCAAAAGTTGCTATTAATAAAGTTTTAAGTGAACGTGCAGGTGTCGGCTGGACAAGATATGGTCATACGGCAGCTCCTGTTCCTGTATTTGCATTTGGTCCACAATCCGATAAATTTGTAGGTATCCACGATAACACAGACTTACCAAAAATAATTGCAGATGCAATGAAGCTTAAATGATTTTTTTGAAAAGTTAGAAAAACTTAGTATATAGTTCAAAATGAACAGACTATAGCCATGCCCGCCGAAATTGGGATTGGCTATAGTCTTTTTTTATCAAGGTTATAATTCAAGATGATTCTTCTTTTTAAAAGGAAGTTGTGGATTTCGAAAATAAAGGAGTAAATGTGTGAGCTTTATGGAAAGTAAGTGAATTTGTATAACTACGATGGGTTTGCTAGAAGAAGGATTAAGGAAAGAAGGGATAAAAAGAAGGAATAAATGAAGAAAAAGTTGCATTTGAGCGAGTTGACCTAAAAAAGGTTTTGGAAGAACTAATTAGTTCTTAAAGAAATGAAAAATGACAATACTTAAGAAGACCCCTACTTAATCGTAAAAAAGAAGAGAGCGTAAATAATTCTATGGATTACGGTCAGTATCAGTACTGACACTTCCTAACCATTTTCATTCTCTGGGGTGCAGCATTTTTTGTACTGCATGGATGGCTAACGGGTGCTTTACTTGAAGAGCGTTGAGCTACTTAGATGCTCTTTTTTCTTGTTCAACTAACGGTGCAGGTTAGTTGAAAAGTGTTGTTTATCTTGTATTAAACAATCTGACAATATAGTCGAATAATATAGTAATGTAATAGTTAAATAAATTAAGGGGAATGATTTTAAATTATGATGTGTACTCAGCCAAAGGTTGTATTCAAAAGAGCCATTAGTTTTTTTATATTTGCAGCAGCCTTAACAATTATTGCAACGATAATAACATACATAATCAATCCGGATTTAAAAGAAGTAATGGGAGGTTTAGATAATAGGTTACCGGACCAAACAAAAGAATCTACAGGCTTAGATAAAGTTTGGTCATATATTGTTAATAAAGGATTTATGGTACCTTTGCAAATGTTTATTTTATCCTTGATTCCAATACAATTTTTGTATGTCATAAATATATCTTTACCGTTTCACTGCGTGGAGTTGCCTATGGGCTTGCTTTACAAGTAGATTTGGAAAAAGGCTTTGATATAATAATTTCTTCTATCCCACACTTTATCTTTGAAGTTTTTGCTTTATGCTTACTTGCAGCGGTTCTTTTTGAATTAAATCAAGATGTTAGGGTAAAGTAAAAAAATTTATTTAAGAAAGATAAAGAAGGTACATCTTTTATTAAAAAATTCTTAGAGACAATAAGAAAACTTATTGTATTTTTGTTTTACCGATAATCATTGCAGCGGCATTTCTGGAAACTTACATAGCTGATATCATATTTACTTTATTTCAATAGCAGATGTCAATGGATAGATTGGTAAATACCAATTAGAAACCTTTTAGTTTGTGAACGATTGTAATTAAACTCCCATGAAAATTAAAAAATGCCCAAAATCTATAAAATTGCATAACAAAAGAGACTCGGAAAAAGCTTTTTTAAAAAAGGCTGAGTCTTCAGGAGGTTTATATCGAGTTAAAAGATAAATCTGGAACCAACCCCATTCTTTATAGAATAAAGGCAAGGCTTGTGCAATAACCAGAGTAGGATTAATCTCCCATGAGTGCTACTCATGGTTAGAAGAAATACATGAAATGATTACAATGTTTCTTCATACTCTCTGACAAGTTTATAAAAGTAATCTTTTTTACTCCAATTTCTTGCATTGCTTTTACTGCAGTAATCTCTCCCGATTTCCAGCTAGCATACGGTTCTTTAAACTCCTCAGTGACCGTAAACTTGGGACGTCAAAAAATTGTGCCGTTTTGCAAAGCCACATCAATTCCTTCAAGCTGCCGTTTTCGAATTTGAATGTGTTTCATTCATCAAAGTGGACCATAAGTGGTCAATATTAAACATTTAAATTATACATATACGACTTATAAACATTCACTTGTAGACCATAATCCACATGTAGATCACACTTCTTTTATCAAATTGTTACCCTCCAGTAATTCATATCAATTATTATTTGTTTTATCAAGTATGGATTATTTCGTGAAAAGTTGATAAATATCTAATACATATTTCGATAATAAAAAAGAGGTGTGAATGAAAATGTAAGAGTATAAAGGTGAAGCTTGTGGAGAAGAAATAGCAGGAATTGCACACTAGTGAACACGTTAGAAAATGAGAAAATCCTCACTAAACTTTCATCAACTTCTTAAAAAAGCTTCGTTAACTTTTCATAACCATCTGGCAGAATAAAGGCTGTAAGAAAGATTCACAATATTTTTTTAGGAGGAATACAGATGAAAAAGAAATTAATCATTCCAGCTTTGGCAGCAACACTTATAGGAGGAGCAGTAGTAGGTAATAGCGTATATTCTA
The DNA here is from genome assembly GCF_056396485.1 of Psychrobacillus sp. 05T411. NCBI lineage: Bacteria > Bacillati > Bacillota > Bacilli > Caryophanales > Bacillaceae > Psychrobacillus > Psychrobacillus sp. 05T411. Next base: position 23,381 of record NZ_JBFTLO010000029.1, read on the forward strand.
CTGCGTTTGCAAGCAATAACGCAGCTACAACGACTCAAGCAGAAGATCAAAAAGACGATGGCAATATTTCCAATCTTCAAGCAAAAGCAAAATTGACATTAGATGAAGCACAAGTAATTGCACTAAACAAAGTAGCAGGAACAGTAAAAGAATCTGAATTAGAAGATGAAGATGGTGTAATTGTTTACGGCTTTGAAATTCAAACAGCTTCTGGTGATGTAAATGATGTGAAAGTCAATGCAATAAATGGAGATATCATTAAGATCGAAAATGATACAAATGACGATGAAAATGGAACGGAAGAAAATGATGGGGAAGAAAATGATGATAATATTGCCGAGCTTCAAGCAAAAGCAAAACTGACTGTAGATGAAGCGCAAGCAATTGCTTTGAAAGAAGTAGCAGGAACAGTAAATAAGTCCGAGTTAGAAGATGAAGATGGCGTAGTTGTTTACGGTTTTGAAATCCAAACAACTAACGGAGTACAAGACGTGAAAATTGATGCTGCTACAGGAAAAGTAGTGAAAGTTGAAGCGGACAATGAAGATGAAGGACAAGAAGGAAACGAATAATCGGAGTTTCTAAAGGGGAAAGGTGGTTATCCCATCTTTTCCTTTTTTTCTTTTAACAATTATTATCAGGAGGTACAATATGATCCAAACGAAGGATTTAACAATGCAATATCCAAATGGGTTCACTGCAGTTAATCATCTAAATTTACATGTAAATAAAGGCGATATTTATGGTTTTTTAGGTCCGAATGGTGCTGGTAAAACAACGACTATTCGAATGTTAGATGGACTATTAAAGCCAACAGCTGGAGAAGTTGTTATTCAAGGGAAAAGTGTTATACGAAACGAACGAGAAATTCGAAAAATGATAGGGGTATTGCCAGAATCGCATGGCTACTATAACTGGATGACCGGTGCGGAGTATTTACTATTCTTTGCACAACTTTATAGTGTGAGTAAAAACAAACAAAAAGAACGGGTGGAAGAAGTACTTCACCAAGTTGGAATGACTAGTAAAGCAAATATTCCAATTGGGCAATACTCTCGAGGGATGAGACAAAGAATCGGTATTGCAAAAACGATTATTCATGAACCCGTACTTATTTTTTTGGACGAACCTACACTCGGTTTAGATCCTCAAGGACAAAGAGATATCCAAATGATTTTACATGATTTAAATAAAAAACATGGGGTTACGATATTCATCACTTCTCATTTGCTAAAAGAAATCTCGGAAATATGTAATCGAGTGGCAATTGTAAAAGAAGGAAACTTAATAGAAGAAGATTATTTAGAATCTCTTTTGAACAAGTATGGTTCACTGAAAGTAGATACTACGGAACCAATTACGTTGGAAGAGGTTTTCTTTTATCTTACAGATCAAGAAGATAAGGAGATGAATCTATGATAGCGGCACTAATCGGAAAGGAAATAAAGGAAAACGTTTTTTCTAAAAAGAGCTTGTGGATATATTTTGCAGTGACACTATTGTTTAGCGGTCTTGCGTTAAGCTTTGTCTCCGTTAAAGAACTTAGTTTACTTGCTMAGGTAGAAGTGAATATGACATTTATGAAAGTAGTTTTAGGAATTAGTATTTTAGTAACCATCATTATTGGATCGAATATGTATGCAGGAGAAAGAGAAAGAGAAACACTCGAAAGTCTTTTATTATCCCCATTGTCTAAAGCACAAATTACATTTGGAAAATTAGTAGGGTTGCTCTTATTTTGGTTCATCATTTCTTTATTATCTCTACCTTACTTTTTTGCACTCTCCATGGGTACAGATATATTTGTGAAAGCACTAGTGTTTCTTTATCTAATTTGTTTTCCTTTAGTCATTGGATTTGCAGCTTTATCGCTAGGGTTTTCCGCGATACTTTCATCTACGAAGAGTTCTACACTCTTATCATTTGTTTTATTTTTAGTAACGGCAATACCAATGTTCTTATCAACGACGATGAAAAAAAGTGGGTTTGCACATATGGTGGACACAGTTAGCCCATTATCACGATCCCTGCTGACGTTAAAGGACTATTTTATGAATCGACTGGGTTTTGGGGTACTGATGGTGGATTTACTGCCAGTAATTATCTTCTTAATAATAAGTATTGCACTATTGTTATTTGCAAATAATAAAATTACGCTTAAAGGAGGAGAATAAGATGAAGAAAGTATGGATTAGTTTCGCTTTTCTCTTCTCCTTTCTGATGGTGACGCAAACAAGTGGGGTTGCATTTGCACAAGATACGATAGATATTAAGATTCTATCCCCTGATGCCGTGGAAAACTACCCAGGTCTTGAAATGACTGTGCAAGCTGAAATCACCAATCGATCGAATATAGAACTGAAAAATTCAATGGCTTATATTACGATGGCAGATATCGGGAAACATATGACCGTAAATTTAGAGGATTATGGTGCAGATGTACCTATTTTACTCGATACATTAAAGCCTCAGCAATCCGTAATAGTTGAATTACCAATTCGTTTTGTGTATACAAGTCAGTATAAGTTGTATGTAACAGTAAGTAGTGACGACGATCAACAAATCCATTCAAGTGAGTCGATACCAGTGCATATTTTAGGAAATACACAAATTAATCCACTTTTTGTGCAAATTGTATCGATCGCAATGCCAGTGATTTTACTTCTATTACTATTTTTCATTACAAGAAGAAAAAAACGATAAAGAAATTTGTCTGTCCTACCATTGTTCGATAACATGGAGGTAAGTTAATTCGTGGGAGGGTTCACATTGAAAAAAGTACTAATCATTGAAGACGAGGAAAGCATTACAGAATTTCTAGTGTTAGAACTTAAACACGAAGGCTTCGATGTGACGGTTTTCCATGATGGTAGAGATGGATTAGAAGCAGCGCTAAATAACCATTTTGATCTTATACTTTTAGATTTAATGCTACCACATTTAAATGGCATAGAAATTTGCAGAAGAATTCGAGTAGTAAAAGAAACACCGATTATTATGCTTACTGCTAGAGATAGCGTGATGGATCGTGTCATGGGTTTAGATGTTGGGGCGGACGATTATATGTCAAAGCCTTTTTCAATAGAAGAACTTTTGGCAAGGATGCGTGTAATTTTTCKGAGAAATGAACGACATGAGGAAAACATCGTGAAACATTTAATATTCAAAGAAATTGAAGTAGACACTATTTCACGGACCGTTAAGAAAGGGGAAGAAGAGATTCCCTTAACCAAAAGAGAATATGAACTCCTCTTAATGTTTTTACAAAATGTGAACCGAGTACTCTCTAGGGAATTGATTCTTGAGAAAATTTGGGGATACGAGACAGAAGTAGAGACGAATGTGGTCGATGTATATGTACGATATTTGCGAAACAAGATAAATAAAGAAAATGACAACTATATCCACTCTGTCCGTGGAATTGGCTATGTGATGAAATGATGAAAAACTTAAAGTTAAAAATGAAAATTGTTTTATGGGCGACTGTTCTTATGATTGGTTTGTTTGTTTCTTATAATATATTGCAGTATTTTGTGATGAACAGCTGGATGATTCATTATGAAGAGCAATCCATTGAAAAGAAAATGAATACTATACAAAATTATTACTCCAATCAAAAACTATCTGTACAATTCATTAAGGAAAATGAATCATTTATCAATTCGATTAACGAGAAATCGGAGACGATTCGCATCTTAGATAAAGAGGGAAAAAGTATCGTGGAAGTAAGTGAAGAAGAATTATTGCATGTACCTTCCCAATTAGTTCAAAGTGAACAATTTGAGCTAGTCACATCAGGCGATGACCGTTTGCTTGTATATCGTGAACCATTAGTGGATACGAATTATGTAGGAACAATTGAAATCGTAAGAAATATGGAGATTTTCGATGGGCTATTAGAACAATTTAGCCTTGTTATGTTTTTAACAGGAATTGGTGCAGTATTTTTGAGTTTAGTGGGAGCACTTTTTCTTTCTAAACAAATAGTTAGACCAATTCAAGCTATTTCTCATTCACTTACTAGAATCAAAAAATTTGGTTTAGAAGAAAGAGTGAATGTTCCACCGGCACAAGATGAAATTTCTGAATTAGCGATTCATTTTAATGAACTAATGGATCAATTAGAAACTTCTTTCAATCAACAAAAACAATTTGTAGAAGATGCTTCTCATGAATTGAGAACCCCTTTATCTGTATTGAATGGAAACTTAATGATGTTGAATAGATGGGGAAAAGATGACCGGGAAGTGTTAAATAAATCATTGGCTTCTTCTTTGAGAGAAGTGGATCGCATGGACAAATTGGTGAAGGATTTATTAGAACTTTCCAGACTTGATTCGGAAAAAGCAGTTGATGCCACGATTCCTATGATCAATCCAATAAATGTTATTGAAAAAGTAGTAAATGACTTCGAAATGACGCACCCGGAATTTATGTTTTCTCTTCAATTATTTGATGGCACTCTTCTTCCAATGAAAGAGCAACATTTGGAACAACTACTTACGATATTAATCGATAATGCAATTAAGTATTCAAATGATGACAAAAGAGTAACGGTACATTACCAGCATCGGGAATTAACTATTCAAGATTTTGGAATCGGAATACCGAAAGAAGATGTACTACACGTAACAGATCGATTTTATCGAGTAGAGAAATCTCGCAACCGAAAAAAGGGCGGATATGGAATCGGATTATCTATTGCATTAAAGTTGATGGAAACATACAAGGGAAGTTTAGTGATTGAAAGTCAGTTAGGTAAAGGTACTTCTGTAAAACTTGTATTCCCAAAAACAAAAAACACTTAGAATGAAGCGAACTAGTGAAACTTAAAAATCACATTTTGCTATGTGTTATCCATATTTGCAAAGTCTCATTGGACAAAAAAAGAAAAAAATCTTCTAAGAATAGATGGAGTCAGGAGTTGTCAGTATGAGATTAACTGGGTATTTATTGAGTGCTTTTATTATTGGTTTAGTTTCACTTATCGGTTTTAGTTGTATGGCTATTTTAATTAGGGGACATAAAATAGTTCAATTTGATCAATACGTGATTTCCTTTATACAAGGTTATGAATCACCAACTTTGACCTCAATAATGAAATTTTTTACGTACGTCGGATCGTTTCATATTGTGTTTGGTATTTTTGTTTTAGTAGTTTTTTTTCTTTATTTTGTATTAAAGCATCGCTCGGAACTCTTATTGTTTGGTACTGTTGTTATTGGAACGCCCATCATAAATCAGGTCTTAAAACAATTCTTTCATCGAATGAGACCAGATTTGCATCGATTGATTGAAATAGGAGGCTATAGCTTTCCTAGTGGACATGCGATGAATGCTCTTGCAGTTTATGGAATTCTTTCATTTCTGTTATGGCGTCATATTCCTTCACGTTTAGGGCGCACTACTTTGATAATAATTAGTACTATAATCGTTCTCATGATTGGTACCAGTAGGATTTATCTAGGGGTGCACTATCCGAGCGATATTATTGGAGGTTATTTTGCCAGTGGATTTTGGCTTACTATTTCTATCTATTTTTTCCGAAGATATAAAGAAAAGCGGATTACGAGGGGAAATTTATCCGAAAGCAAATATTAACTTATTATAGCAATTATATGTATGCGATTGTTAAATTTTATTAGTACAAGGAGCATTAAAATGGAAAACTGGATTACTGAAGTAATGAATGCATATGGGTATATAGGGATTCTTCTCTTGATAGCTGTAGAGAACATTTTTCCACCTATTCCTTCTGAAGTGATTTTAACGTTTGGCGGCTTTATGACTACCACATCAAGTATGAGTATTATCGGGGTGATTGTTTTTTCTACAATTGGTTCAGTGGTTGGAGCGATTGCGCTTTATGGTATAGGTTTACTGGTTGATGTAAAAAGACTAGAAAAAATTGTTAATAAATGGGGGTGCCTTTTAAGATTAACCTCAAAAGACATTCATAAAGCAAATGCTTGGTTTAATAAATTCGGAGTTTGGGCGGTATTTTTCGGGAGACTTGTTCCTTTGGTTAGAAGTTTAATCTCAATTCCCGCTGGTATGGCTCATATGAACTTTATCGTATTTTTACTTTTTACGACAATTGGTTCTTTAATCTGGAATAGTGTATTAGTAATTGTTGGAGCAAAGGTAGGTTCTTCCTGGAGTACGATTGTTAGATATATGAATACTTATTCCAATATAGTATTATTCCTATTGACAGTAATGTTTGTATTCGTTATTTTCCTTTATTATAGAAAAAGAAAGAGATCGCACGATTAATAAAAGAGCATATATGAACCACTGTGGGAGAAACAGCGCAGTCTTACTTAATGATTAACTTGGATTTGGATGGGTATCCTTATTTAGAGAGAGAAACAAAATTAAGTTGTGGGAAACCATTTTAAAGAAAGGAAATTATATATGCAAGAAAACCAAAATAAAATGAAAATTTTACTTAACAAAGTGCCACAAGTGACGATTTTCTTTTGGATCATCAAAGTTTTGTGTACAACTGTCGGTGAAACATTTGCTGATTTCATCAATTTCAACATTGGACTTGGTTTAACTCTTACTACCATAATTATGGGAGTTGCGTTTTTTGTTGCATTGTTTTTTCAATTTAAAGCAAACAAATATGTTCCAGCCATTTACTGGGTAACAGTTGTTCTTATAAGCGTATTTGGAACACTGGTAACGGATAATTTGACAGATAATATGGGCGTACCACTTGAGGTTAGTACAGCTGTTTTCTCCATGCTCCTAGGACTAACTTTTCTATTTTGGTATCTTAGTGAAAAAACACTATCGATTCACTCGATTTTTACTAGAAAAAGAGAAGTTTTCTACTGGCTTACGGTCCTTTTCACCTTTGCACTTGGAACAGCGGTCGGCGATTTATATTCCGAACAACTTGGTTTTGGTTATCTTAACACAGGAATAGGTGTTGTTGTTATTATTGCTCTTGTTTTCTTAGCTTATAAATTTTTGAAACTTGACGGGGTCTTAGCTTTCTGGATTGCGTATATTTTAACTCGTCCGCTTGGAGCGTCACTTGGAGATTACCTATCTCAACCAAAAGTAAATGGCGGATTAGGACTCGGGACAACCGTTACGAGTGTGATTTTTCTGATCGCTATTTTAGCGATCATCGTTTTCCTTGCCGTTTCAAAAATTGATGCAAATGCTAAAAGTGATATAGCGGAAACAAACCAAAGTAATGTAAATAAGAAACATGTTCTAACACAAACGATTGTTGTACTTGTAATTTTCTTAGTTGTTGGTATAGGTGGTTATAACTGGCGCAGTAATAATATTGCATCACAAGGGGCCGCAGAGCAAGCTACATTAGCAGGCCAATTAAACGATTTTGTTGAAATTGAAAATGATATGCTAAACGCTGTAAATAATAATGACTTTGCTTCAGCGAAAAAAGGGGCAGATGAATTGGAACATCAATGGGACACACAGGTACCTAAGCTTCGAAAAATCGATGGCGCTACATGGACGAAAATTGATGGAACAATTGATGTTGTATTAGCAAAAGTTCGTTCTTCGAATCCTGATATAAACAAGGTTAAAACAGCACTTAACAATTCACTTAGTACCATAAACGCAGCAAATAAATAATAATCTTAGGAATCGCCAATCGCGGTTCCTTTTTAAATGGACTCTTATTAAACTAAACGTTAGTAATAGGTAAGCATTTGAAGTGATCTCCAGCTTTCCCCTACTCCACACGGAACGTGCCAGTTTCCAAGCATTCCGCGCTCCATCTATCGATGGTATTGTTAATTATAAGTTCCAAGTTACTCTTCTTGATTTGGGTTATTTGATTATTTCTAGCTCACATTTTTCTCGATATTTATTGATTTTTTCTAACATCGATTCGGTGATGCCCAAAGACCACAACTAAGGCGTTAGCAAGATGGACGAATTAGCTGGGAAATAAGGTTTTCAATTGATGGTCCTCATGAGAATTTTTATTATATGCAGCCAGACGAGCTAGATATAGAGAAACCGTTTAATGTGCTGGATTATAGTTTGGATGACGTTAAGTTAATGTACTCTGAATTCAAATATCTTTATGATGGATATAATCCAATTGAGTATTATATAAAAATTATGCCTTTTGGCTCTCATAAGTAATACTACATAAGTATGTCGCAAAGAGTGGATGGGGTTCCTTCTTCTTTTGTTGAATTGTGGATGAAGGTTCATAATAGAAAACGACCTTCTCAATACGAGATGGTCGCTTTTTAACTATGATGTTTTCGCTACTTTTTTCTTTCTTGTAGCCGGTTTCTTCTTTTTAGCAGTCTTATCAAGTGATGCTTGAAGAGCCGACATCAGGTCAGTGACATTGTCAGAAAGAGGTTGTTTATCACTCACAGACACCGTATTGTTACTAGCTTTTTTCTCCTCTATTAACTCCATCAACGCAGGGCGGTATTCATCCGTATACTTCGCTGGATCAAATGCAGTGGTTAATTGGTCCACAAATAAAAGAGCGGTATCCAATTCTTTTTGAACAACTGTCTCTTCACTTGGAATAGTCGGGACATCTGCAGTACTTCGAACTTCATCTGGGAAATGGATTGTCTCCATTACTAACGTGTCTTCATATACCCGTACAACCGCTAATTGTTCTTTAGATCGTATGATAATTTTCGCAACACCTATCTTGCCTGATTCTTTTAATGTTTTTCTCAAAAGCGAATACGCCTTTCCTCCGGTAGTATCGGGTGAAAGAAAGTAAGTACAACAGAACGACTTAAAAAGAATCGTGGCAATAAATTATATTTGGATTATGTGCAGCATCGAGAAGGAAAGACAATCGTTGCACCATATTCACCTAGAGGGAATGAGGCGGGACTTATCGCAACTCCTTTAAATTGGGATGAGGTGAACGACACACTCAAACCTACTTTGTTTACCATCCCAGCAGTCCTTGAACGATTAAAAAGAAAAGGGGATCCATTCCGTAATTTTCGACATGAAGTAAATTCAAATAACTTAAAAGATTTAATTGACAAATTGAAATAATTTAATAAAATAAGCAAAAACCACTAATTACCATTGATTAAAAAACATATGTTCGTATATACTAAAAAAAGGAGGGAACGTTTGTGCGTATTTTATTGGAGAAGCATTTCAATCGTGGTCAGATTGTTGAATTGATGTATCACTCAAAGTCAGGTGAGATAAGCAAAAGGAGAGTGAAGGTCATTAAAATTCAAAGCGATTCATTTCAAGCATATTGCTTTATGAGAAATGCGAAGCGACCATTTCTAATTGAAAATGTACTTGCATACGTTCCTGTAATTAATAAAGAAAGAAGTGTGATCTAGATGGGTAAACGTCAAAAGGAAATTTATGAGTTCATCAAACAGTATCTCGCCAAAAATAAATATGCACCTTCTATTAGAAAAATCACTACTGCAGTAGCTCTTAAATCAGTTTCGACCACTCACGGACATCTTGATCGATTAAGAAAAAAAGGATATATCGATTTTATTAATTCATCTCCACGAACTTTACAAATAATCCGATGATAGACTACAGCCGGTTGCCTAATCGAAGCATCGCCTGTATCGATATGATGTCTTTTTATACGTCTTGTATTGCTGTCTTACATGATTTAGATGTAAGAACTGTACCAATAGCAGTAGTAGGTAATTTCGAGCAAAAAGGATCAATTGTTTTAGCGGCTTCCCCAGCAATGAAAAAACGATTTCGAGTTAAAACAGGGACACGGCTTTTTGAGATACCTAACCATCCAGATATACGTTTATTTGAACCTAAAATGAGTTATTTTCTTGAAATGTCGATGGCAGTAACGGAAATTTTGAATAAGTACGTACCTCCGGAAGCAATTCATGTTTACTCAGTCGATGAAAGCTTTATTGATCTAACTGGTACGGAAAAACTTTGGGGACCACCGGAGAATACGATTCGTGAAATCCAAAAAGAAATATTGGAAACTTTACAATTGCATTCTACGGCTGGCATGGGGCCAAATATGTTAATGGCGAAACTTGCGCTTGACTTGGAGGCCAAAAAGAGCGGTTTCGCGAAGTGGACGTATGAAGTTGTCCGAACTAAATTATGGCCTGTCAGTACTTTAAGTGAAATGTGGGGAATTGGTTCACGTACCGAAAAAACGTTAAATAATATTGGCATCACCTCAGTAGGACAGTTAGCGCAAACTCCACTTCAAATATTAGAAGATAAATTCGGCATTATGGGTAATCAGCTTTACCATCATGCATGGGGTATCGATTTATCCGATTTAGGAGCACCTTTAGAAGAAGGGCAAATTAGCTACGGTAAAAGTCAAATTCTAATGAGAGATTATAATACATTGGATGAAGTAAAGGCAGTCATCCTGGAAATGTGCGAAGATGTGACTAAAAGGGCACGGGATACTTATCAAGCAGCTAGAACGATTACATTGGGCGTAGGATATAGCAAAAATGCTTTTGGTGGTGGATTTCAGCGGGCTAAAACAATCTATGAAGCGACGAATGATACGATGACGATTTACAAAGTGTGCTTAGATTTACTAAGTGCGAATTATGACCACAGACCTGTTCGACAATTGTCTATCTCCATTACAAAACTAGAAGACGAACACTCGATGCAACTCAGCTTGTTCGAAAAAGACAATTGGAAAAAACGAAAATTAGCTGCAGCTATGGATAGCATTAGAAACAGATTTGGATCAGCAGCTTTATTACGTGCAGTATCTTTCACTCCCGCAGGTACAGCGGTTAAGAGGTCGAGTATGGTCGGCGGACATAAAGGATAGAAGAGGAGACAATTGTATGATAAGAGACCGCGGGATGAAAAAGTGGGCAGGGATGATGTTGCCAGAACATGTTCGTTTATTGCAAAAGCGTAAAGAAAATTTAACGAAGACAAGACGTCCAGAACTAGATGAACAAGAGTTACAATCGTTGCAAGAAATCCTTAGCAGACTCATGAAAAGCGAAACGGAAGCTGATTATAAAGTTTGGATTGATGGTGAATTTGACACTCATCGAGGCACTATCACAAAAATAGATGAATACAACCGATTAATTCATTATATTAATCCTTTCAGCACTCCGCAAGAGCCGCTGAAAATCGACCAAATTGTAGATATTTATCCATTATAAATTGAGGTGTTTATATTGAACGTATTGAACGAAGAACAAAAAGCAAAGCTGTATGAAATAGTAGATATCTTGGAAGGCAAAGCACCAAGGGAAGTGCTGATAGGAGCAATTGAACAGATACAACAAATGGACTCCAATCAGGTAGAAGGATTGGTTGCCTTCTTTGAACTACTAAACAAATTTGATGTAGCTGAACCTTATTACTACAAGACCACCAACCAGTGAAATAGAAGGTGGTTTTACTGTTTATATGAACAATTCGTGTTGACCTGGTCCTGTTTAAACGGAAAGAAACGAAACTTTAATGATAAAATAATAGCTAATTTGATGATTATCGGATTTCTTGTAATTGTAGGATATAAATTTTTGACAGGGACGTTTTAAAATAATATAAGCCCAACCACAAAAATCTATGGGAGAGCTAATATTTATTTATTTTGTACTATTAGAATCACCAACATTGTATTTATTTCTTCTTATATTTTTCACCCCATGTTCACTCCAATTTTATAAACAGCGTATGTATTCTTATATAAAACATTTTCCGTTCGACCTAGTATTCTCAAGCTCTTTGTTAGTTAATGATAAACAATACTGCTGTAGTACATTATCAGAACGRCAGTTCATCCGTGGGGGAGAGAACAATATTTGAAGATGTATTAATAGTGTTTAGGAAATCATATACCCCCCAAAAAACGAGGAAATTTATTTGAAAACATCGATCAGTCGTGCGTAGACTTGTTCGGTGTTTTTATATTTTTATTCGCTATGAGATAAATTACCTTATCCATATTTTAATCTTTTCATAATCTATAAATAGTAATAGGAAAGGAGGGGGTATAAGATGTCTGGAGGATATGAAGGTGAATATGGTGGAAGACGCAATTCGAATTTTGCGTTGATCGTTGTTCTATTTATCCTACTTATTATTGTAGGAGCATCATTTATGTACTAAAATGTGTAATTATGAAGATTATTTAGTCAGAAGAAAGTTTCAGCTACGATGAGCTTCACGATTAAGTCAATTGGTAATGTAAGTTAATAAAATCGAGATACTATCCGCCTGTTTTTCACTTCACTAAAAAAGTGACTTTCTCTTTATTGAGTTGGTAGCTTTTTTTTTGCTAAAAAAAATTTATTTTATATGTATTCGATTTTACGAAAACCTTCTATTTTAGTGGTCATGTGAAAACGGAGTGCAGTTGGCGGGCCATTTAGTAATGGGCCAGTACCCCAGTGTTTCACACGCAAAGCAAACCACCAGTTATACTGGTGGTGCTGATTTTTTGATTTTTTGGAATTAAGGTTGTTGGTCAACTATTTAGGTTTCTCCAGTTTTTTCTAATTACTTCTCATTAGACTTCACAATGTCATCGAATTTATCCATTTTCAATCGATTTCATCACTAAAACTAATGTCTTAAGACACTAAACGCTTCAGCAAACTTTCGTGCAAAAGCTAATGGGGACTCTACCGATTGAAAGTGGACGTATAAGATAGTCGGATTCGTGAAAATCCAATGATTATGAATAGCACTTACGATTAAATTATTTCTAACTAGAGCACTAACGAATGGGGGAAGCTCTTCTTGAAGAACAGCTACTTCGCCAAGATTAAGGGCATTTCCTTGCGTGTTCAAAGATTCAAACGATATGCCAGCTGGTAAGGCACTACGACTAGGGAATCCCTGAATAGTAACATGAAGGTTACGTTCGAGTTCTACAGAACAAACACCATTTTTAAAAGTAGGATTTCCGTTAACAATTTGAGCGAATTGACTGCAAAGGGTTGGGAAATTTTGCACTAAAGACACCTATCCTTTTATATCAAGATATGAATTCTTCTAAAAAGTTTAGAACACGGTTCATATATAAATCGAAGTTAGGAGGCGTGACTAGTATAGGATGGAATTGGCAACAGGGTTAAGTGGAGAAATTGCAAGCAATCTTCGTCTTAAACCTTGTTCTGTCCAGTTATTTTATAGTTAGAAACTTTACATGAAATTGGTAAATGATATTTATAAAGAATGTTAAAATCACCTTTCTAGTTTTCTGAGAGGTGATTTTTTGTTGGATATTTATATTAAAATAGCGCTGTGGATTGTGAAGGGTTTCACTCAAACTAACGGGAGTTTAGTTTAATAAGAGGTATTTATAGAAAATTATCGAAATAGTTATTACATAAGCATAATTCAATCCATTATTATCAAATATAAAAAATAGAGACAAAGAGATTATTTTTTAAAATTATTTAGCCGTCTTTCATCCATTTTGGATAAAAGACGTTTTTTTAATTCGATAAACCAGTAAATAAATTTTCCTTAAATAGAAAAATCAAAATCAAATTTTACCAAATTTTTTTGAGAGGAAATAGAGATTTGTTCGTTATAGTAGTAAGGAGGTGAATCGGATGGAGATGGATGAAGTGATTGCACGAGTAAAGAACGGAGAAGAACATTACTTTGCACACGTTATCAAACATTATGAACAGAAAGTATTTAGCACTGTTTTACGAATTGTCCGTAATCGTACTGTTGCAGAAGATATCGTTCAGGATATTTTTATAAAAGTGTACTATAGCCTACATAAGTATAAAAAAACTGGGTCATTTAATGCATGGCTCTATCGAATTGTGGTCAATAATTGTTTTGATCATTTACGAAAACACAAGTATCAAACGACACCAATGGATATAGAAGTAACGGATAGTCGTTATCCGGAAAGTATATTGTTATTACAAGAAAAAAATGAGCAATTAGAGCAGCTTCTTCAGCAGTTAGATGAAACCGAATATTTTGTATTGTTATTGAAATATGTGAATGGACTTAGCTACGATGAAATCGGGCATGTGCTACAAATTTCTTTAAACGACGTTCGTAACAAACTGCACCGTAGTAAAAGAAAACTAAGGACAATCGGAACGACAAAGGGAGGTTTTTATTATGAAATGTGAATCGAACATATTGGAAGATTATTTAGAAGGTTTTTTAGAAGGTAATGAGCAACAAAAAGTGGAAGCTCATTTGCAATACTGTAAAAATTGTCAGAGTGAATATAAGCAATTAGTAAACGAACAAAAAACATTATTTGCACAGCTCAATAAGCCAATGATGACACATAGTCAGGTTGATTCCATTATGAAACGTATTCAAACATATACAAAGCGTAGAAAATCTTGGCATACATTAAAAATTACTGTAATAAGTGCAGCAGTTATTATGTTAAGCTTCGCACTTTATTATTGGAATCGTACACCGTATGAGGAAGCACAGAAGATTGACGAGCCAACTCAATTAGCTGAAGCTAACAGTGAGCAGAAAGACCTTTCAACAGCTGAACAAGTCCCTAGCTTAAATGAGCCGTTTTTGGATGTTTCGATTGATGAAATTGTAGAAAATGGAGACAACATTGATATTCATTTTCGAGTCAAATTCAAGGATGAATACCAGCAATATTACGACAATTTATACGAGCACATTCGAACTCGATATCAATATAAAGAGAGTGCTGACCAATTGCAACTCGATCATACGCAAGACGACTTTTTCGGTAAAATGAGAACAGAAATTCAATATGCGATTAGAAATGAAGCAGGACAATTAATTAAAAGCACAAAGTATTTAGAAGGTGAACAACCTATGAT
>NZ_JBFTLO010000030.1:0-37615 GCF_056396485.1 Psychrobacillus sp. 05T411
GGGGTGAGTGATGAGCCTTCACCGCCGCTTGCGCGTACGTTGTGAAGTCTCATCTTACTCAGGCAGAGGAACAAAGGCTAAGAACGCCACATCGTGTGGCAACGCCTTCGTGACCAACATCGTGTTGGCCTCCACTGGAGTCGCCGCCTACAGCGAAAATCAATGGAAATTGCCAAATTATTAGGATCCCATATTACCAATAAATGTTTGAACGAGACAATAACCACTGCGAACACGACAATGCACACCTCGAACGCGACAAGAAGATAGCTGAACACGACAAACTAGTCGAGTAGATGCCGGCCAGGCGTGTTCGACGGGCTTTAAGACATATAATATGTCGGAATTATAGTTGTCTCACATCAAGTAAAGAGCCATTTTGAGAATTGATTGCTTTCACGAGTAATTTGGTTGCTCTCGTGTTGATTTAGTTGCTTTCGTAATAGAACTGGTTGCTCCCAGTGATCGGTTGGTTGCCCTAAGCCATTTATTGGATGAATCCAATGGAAAAACCGGTTGAAATTTTGTTTTTTAACGGGATGATATGGATAATTGGGTAATTTCTTTTGATTTTCGCTGCAGCCGTCGACTCCTGCCGGATGAGTGGGCTTAATGAGCCATCCCAACGTACGCCCACAAAGGCGGCGGGGATGGCTCATCGCTCACCCGGCGGAAAGCGTACGACTGTAGCGAAAATCACAGCGGACACTTTATTCGCCTCACTACCACGCTGTTTCCCTATATTACACACAAGAAAAAAAGATGAATCCGCATCGAAATGCGAGATTCATCTTGTAAAAGGTATTTATTAGCCTTCGTTACGTGGTGCACGAGTTCTAGTGCTACGTTGAGTAGAACCGTCACGTGGACCGCTGCTACGACGCGAGCTGCTAGGACGTGAACCGCCACCAGAACGTCCGCGATCGCTTCCTCCGCGACTAGATGAGCTACGCCCACCGCCGCCGCTGCGGTTACCACCTTTGTAACCACCACCGGAACGAGATCCGCCGCCACCGCTACGCTCTCTGCGAGCAGGTAGTGGACGCTCTTCAGAAAGTGCGATTGGTGTAGCATCTGGTTCTTTTGTCATTGATTTAATAGCTGCAGCAATTACGTCAATTGCTTCAAATTTTTCAAGCATTTCTGAAGCTAATGTACGGTAATCCCCTAAATCATTCTTTTTCACGATTTCTGATAAATTTTCAATCGCAACGCGTTGTTGACCAACTAATGCTTCATCAGAACTTGGTGGAGTAAGAGCCGTCATACGTTTTTTCGTAGTATCTTCTACGATACGTAAGTAACCCATTTCTCTAGGTGTTACGAAAGTTACTGCGATACCACTTTTCCCAGCACGGCCTGTACGCCCGATACGGTGAACATAGCTTTCAGGATCTTGTGGAATATCAAAGTTATATACATGAGTTACGCCAGAAATATCTAATCCACGTGCTGCTACATCTGTTGCAACAAGGATATCTATTTTATTTGATTTGAATTGTTTCAATACAGACATACGTTTCGCTTGGCTTAAATCTCCGTGAATTCCTTCTGCTAAGTAACCACGAATGCTTAATGCTTGAGCTAACTCGTCTACACGACGTTTTGTACGACCGAAGACAATTGCAAGCTCAGGTTGGTGTACATTTAAGATTCTTGATAGTACATCAAATTTCTCACGCTCATGCGCTTTTACGTAGAACTGTTCAATGTTTTCAACAGTCATTTCTTTAGACTTGATCTTTACTTCCACTGGATCTTTCATGAATTTTTCAGCAATTTTACGAATTGGTCCCGGCATTGTAGCTGAGAACAATAGCGTTTGACGCTCTGGAGGAACGCTTTCTAAAATTTTGTTGATATCTTCAATGAATCCCATGTTAAGCATTTCATCAGCTTCGTCTAAAATAAGTGTTTGAACTTGATCAAGTTTTAACGTACGACGATTGATGTGGTCTAGAATACGACCAGGTGTACCAACAATAACTTGTGGTTTATTTTTAAGTGCACGGATTTGACGACCAATTTCTTGACCACCGTATACTGATAATAGACGAACCTTTTTGTCATATCCTAATTTATAAAGCTCTTCGGAAACTTGAATTGCAAGTTCACGTGTAGGAGCGATAATTAGTGCTTGAATATTTGGGTTTTTTGTATCAATTTTTTCAATCATAGGGATACCAAAAGCTGCAGTTTTACCTGTACCTGTTTGTGCTTGGCCAATAACGTCGCGGCCTTCCATAGCATGTGTAATAGTACCTTCTTGGATTGGTGTTGCTTCTTCAAATCCCATACGTTGAACGGATTTTAGTGTAGAAGCGCTAATATTTAATTCTGAAAAATTTGTCAAAATTTTAATCTCCTTTTTCTTGTGTTTTGACAAATGGTTACATTTTCAGATGAAATTGCGGCAAATTCGAGCCTATACGAGGAACGTTTCCGTTACTTAAAATTCTCTGTGGTTTACAGTTCAGAGGGGTCTTATATAAAGGGAAAGCCCGGTCTTTTGCCGAGCGGTTCGTTAATGAGTGATCTAATCCTACTACTTCAACAAACCGTTATGTTCAAAAAAAAGTACTCTTCATCAAATACTGAAGAGTCTTCACACAAAATGTATCCATTGCTCTAAACGTAGTATATCATGCCTTATTATTAGTTGCAACGATATAGCAACTGTTGTAATTATTAGTTTAATCATCCGCACCTTTCTCGTTTAAAAATGTTAACGCACGCTGAAACCAATCTTCGCAGTCATCACAGTAACAAATATGGTGTTTACCCGTTTCCGAAAAGATAAGCTCTTTTTCTACTGAGCCAATTTGATCGAATAAAAACTCGGCGGTTGTATAAGGGACAATACCATCTTTTTTACCTTGGACTAAACAGACTGGTATTTTAATGTGGCTATAATATGGTTGAACTATACGTACTAATCGCATAAATTCAAACGTTGCACGAATCGGCGTTTCTTTCCATTTGGAGCTGTACCGCTTGTACAATATATTGTCTTCTAGCTTTCCCTCCACTGCTTCTTTTGCCATTTCCTTAATATCTTGCAAGAGTTGCGTGGGATAAATATATTTGGCTGCTGCACTTAACAAAATAAGTTTAGTGATTGGGTACCGCATCGCTAAGTACATTGCAATAATTCCACCCATGGAAAACCCAACAATATAAACCTTGTCCACTTCTTTTTGCAGTTTTCTTAGCGCCAGCTCTGCTGCCATTAACCAATTTTCCGCAGTTAACTTTTTAAGTTCCAACGTGTCCCCATGGCCAGGAAGGGTCGGGACAATAATCGTCCAATCTGTTCTTTTCTGCAAAAACTCCACGAATGGTTGCACCTCATATGGTCCACCTGTAAAACCGTGAATACAAAGGACACCGGTTTTCATATTGTCCGACACCTCTTTCCTTTTTATTTTTGGAAAGGTTCAATGATACGTTCTAACTGCATTCCGCGTGAACCTTTTACTAATACGATTGATTGTTCATTTATTTTTTTATTTAAAAATGAAATAATCTCCGCATACTCATTTTTTACCCAAACTAGCTGTTCATTGCTAAATTGATCTACTAGTTTTTTGTAAAGCCATTCCATTCTTGGTCCGTATAAACAAACACCTGTAAACACTTTATTCGATATATATGCACTCATGTCTTCATGATACTGCTTTTCGTTTTCACCTAGCTCCAACATATCGCCAAGTACCAGCCATTTTTCTGATTTAATCGTCGACTTTTCTACAAAAGAAATGGCTGCTTTCATTGATGTTGGTGCTGCATTATAAGCATCGTTGATGAAAATTGCTCCATTTTTTGCTTCCATTACTTGCATACGCATATCCGTTAAAACAATCTCCATTAATGCCGCACGCATTTGCGAAAGTGTCAGCCCCACTTCTTTAGCGATTAATAAAGCCGCCAACGTATTTTTAACTTGATGCTCTCCAAGTATAGGAATCGACATTTCTTCATTTATCAACCCTTCAGTACGAAACTTACTACCTTGTTCAGTGAATGCCACTTCCGCTATACGAAGATCATTAGCTTCGCCTACACCAAATGATTTTGAGTACAGCGAAGGGTTGCTTTCAACAAACGGGCGAAGTAATGGCTCATCGCCATCATAAAAAAGTTGCCCTTCTGCCTGTAAGCCTGCAATAATTTCAAACTTTGCTTTTGTAATGCCTTCGCGTGAACCAAGGTCTTGCATATGCGCTTCGCCAATATTTGTAATAACTGCATACTTAGGTTTTGCAAGTTTAGATAAAAATTCTATTTCACCAAATGAACTCATACCCATTTCTAGTACGGCAAATTCCGTATCTTCTTCGAGGGAAAGAATAGTTAAAGGTAATCCTAATTCATTGTTAAAATTGCCTTCTGTCTTTTTCACACGGAAGTACGGAGAAAGAATGCCGGCTACTAAATCTTTCGTAGACGTTTTTCCATTTGATCCTGTAATTCCTATGAAAGTGGCATTCAGTTCCGCCCGGTACGCTACGGCCATTTGTTGAAGCGCTTTTTCGCCACTTTCTACGAATAAAAGCGGAACATCCGTTGGAGGATTCGGTTCATCTTTTAACCAAAGAGACGCAGCTGCCCCTTTATCGAAAGCATCTTGCACGAAACGATGCCCATTTACATTTTCCCCACGGAAAGGGATAAATAAATCGCCAGGTTGCAATGTTCTTGTATTAATCGAAACACCTGTTACAAGCGGATTATTTTCAAGAGATACATCTTCCCCTAACCAGTTTGCGATTTCAACTAAACTTTTCTTCAACTTGCTCACTCTCCGTCCTTTGAATGCTCCAGCTGTTGCTTTTCTTCATATCGTTCTAAAGCAAGCTTGATCAATTCTTCGATTAAATCAGAATAAGATAAACCGGATTCTATCCAAAGCTTTGGATACATACTAATCGGCGTGAAACCAGGCATCGTATTTACTTCATTAATAATAACTTCTTCGTTTTCTGTCACAAAAAAGTCTGCACGTACTAGACCAGAACAATCCAGTACTTTGAATGCACGTATTGCAGCATCTTCCATTTTCTTTAACAACTCATCCGAAACTTCAGCTGGAATTGCATAGTTCGTTGTACCATCTTCATATTTCGCTTCGTAATCATAAAAGTCTTTTGTCGGCAGTACTTCTCCTGCTATGGAGCATTTCGGTTGATCATTTCCAAGTACGCTCATTTCTAATTCGCGCGCCTTAATGCCTTGTTCCACAATAATTTTTCGATCGTATTTGAAAGCTAGTTCTATTGCTTTGATAAGCTCTTCCCTGTTCGCCGCTTTTGTAATCCCTACACTCGATCCAAGATTAGCCGGCTTGACGAATAAAGGCCATTGCAAACTTTCTTCCATTTGTTGAAGAAGCATTTCTTGATTAGTTTTCCATTCTTTACGAATGAAATGCACGTATGGAACTTGGGATAATCCCGCCTGCGCAAATAATTGCTTCATCACGACTTTATCCATCCCCGCAGCAGATGCGAGCACGCCGTTTCCAACGTACGGTAAATTCAATACTTCCAATAAACCTTGCACTGTACCATCTTCTCCATTTGGTCCATGTAGAAGCGGGAAAATAACATCAAGCATAGAAGCATCATCATTTTCCATTGGTAAAAAGCTTGTAATAGAATTCGGTTTAGAAGCTTCTGTGCCAAATTGAAGCGTTTTTGTAGACTCCGCTGGACCTGTTAAAGCACTTCCTTTTATCCATTCACCGTTTTTTGTTATATAGATCGGATATACTTCATATTTATCAAAATTTATCGCCTGGGATACTGCTCTTGCTGTCAGCAAAGACACTTCATGCTCAGCAGATTTCCCACCGTATAATAAGCCTAATTTAATTTTCATATATAAATAACCTCCACGTTTTGAGATATTACTAGTTTATCACGGACAACATAATTAGATGAATCATTATCCGAATAATTTCAAGCCAACTACTCCAAAAATAATACAACTTAAAAAGAATAGTTTTTTCCAACTTTTCTTCTCATGAAAAAAGTACATTCCTATTAGCACACTTCCAGCTGCTCCAATTCCCGTCCACACCGCATATCCAGTACCGACCGCAATATCTTTTAAAGCTAGCGATAATAGGAAAAAACTTAAACAGGCCGAAATAACAGTGAAAATCGTATATTTCACATTTCTAAATCCATCCGAAAGCTTCATATTGACTACGAATGCCACTTCAAAAACACCAGCCACTATTAATACAATCCACTCCATTATGCGTCCTCCTCTTCATCATCCACAAGCTTTAACCCAATGATGCCAAAGAGTAATACACATAAAAAGAACAGCTTACCGAAGCTAACCGCTTCTTGAAACCAAAAAATCCCAACAAGCACTGTGCCAGCCGCCCCGATCCCTGTAAAAATAGCATATGCCGTTCCAATCGGAATCGTCTTCATTGCTTTGGCAAATATGAAAAAACTTATGATTAAAAAGGCAATTGTAATGATAGAAGGTACTAGCTCCGTAAAGCCATCTGCTTCCTTAAGACCGATTGCCCAAACAATTTCCGTTAATCCTGCAATGATTAATAATAACCAAGCCAATAATAAACACCTCTGTTCTATTACATTCACCCATTTTAGCACATGAATTGATCAGGAAATAATAAAAACAAAATGGTCTAACGAGATTACATATGCTGTGTTTCGCATAATAGGGATACTGCGAGGTAAAAGACCTATTAGGTGACCGCAGGATTTTCGCTACAGTCTTACGCTTTCCACCGGGTAAGCGATGAGCCATTCCCGCCGCTTAGGCGTAAGTTGGAATGTCTCATTTGCTCAACAGAGGAACAAAGGCTAAGAGCGCCACATCGTGTGGCAACGCCTTCGTGACCAACATCCTGTTGGCCTCCGGTAGGAGTCGAAGCCTGTAGCGAAAATCAATGGAAATATCGCTAAATTACTCAGTATCGACTGGCTAAAAACATAATCTTATACAGTTTTTCGACCATGTGTATCCAATAAGTGGCTTAGGGCAACCAACCGATCACTGGGAGCAACCAGTTCTATATGGAAAGCAACTAAATCAGCACGAGAGCAACCAAATTACTCGTGAAAGCAACCAATTCTCAAAATAGCTCTTTACTCGATGTGAGACAACTATAATTCCGACCTATTATATGTCTTAAAGCCTGTCGAACACGCCTGGCCGGCACCTACTCGACTAGTTTGTCGTGTTCAGCTATCTTATTTGTCGCGTTCAAGGTGTGCATTGTCGTGTTCAAAGGCAAGATTGTCTCGTTCAACCATTTATTGTTAATAGGGGATCTCAATAATTTAGCAATTTCCATTGATTTTCGCTGCAGGGCGGCGACTCCAACGGGATTAAGTGAGCATAATGAGACTTCACAACGTACGCGCAAGCGGCGGTGAAGGCTCATCGCTCACCCCGTGGAAAGCGTCCGCCCTGCAGCGGAAATCCTAGCGGTCACTACCACGCAGTATCCCCAAACAGTCGAGTACTATCTACTCTATAATTTCTTATAAAAAAAAAAAATAAACGCCTTTGCAACAGAACATTGCAAAGGCGTTTTAGGTTAAAGTTCGATCAAAAATTCAGCAGTTTTTTCTAAATGGAGTTTTAAATCGCCTAATACTTCATCTGGAAAAATGTTCTCAGGCAAACTTCTAATTTCAATTCCATAATTGGTTTTGCCCATTTTAAATAAAGACATAAGCACGCCATCCTCGTAGTAGTCTGCATATGTTGCTACTTTTTCTGTCGTCAACTCAGGCAAAACAATATTATTTTTTTTCCGCCAAAAAGCAGTAGTTTTTGCTTTATCGCTAATCTGTTGATTGAACACACTAGCGACTAGATGATTAAAGTCTTCCGTATCACGGAAATAGATTTTCGTTATTTGTTCTCCCTCATCAGTTAAATAGACGAATCTGTTTTGTAGATGGTGATAAAACGGTAAACGTAAGGTCTCTTTTTTATGGGCAATATATAATAACTCTGCCTGCTCTTGAGGAGACAGCATATTTAATTTGCGTTCGTCCGTAAAGTCTAATAAGCATAAAGCTGTTGGTCGTTCTGTGAAATTCTTTAGAAAGCGATTGTATTCATCATTTACGACAAATTCTAGCTGTGTATGAATATTAAACGATGCTTCTTCGTATTGATGTTTTAACAATAAAAGAGCGGACAAATCCGAGAAATGCCGTATAAACTGTTGAACAGAAATACCGCTAAACAACACAAAATGCTCTATTTCATTTACATGCACATATAAATGCGTTATATATTCTTCTATTTCTTTCTCTTTTTTCGCCACTAAAGACACCCCTTTACTCTACAAAATATAATAGCATAATTTTTCCAATGAAACATCTTTATCTTCATCTTCGTCACTAATACCTACAAGCCAAAAATAGCATTTTAAGCTATAATGAATAAGTGAAATTTGAAAGAAACTTAGGTGACTCTTATGGAAAACAAAAAAGGCTTTGCCGATCGCTTCGATTGGACGCTTGCTTTTATCATATTACTATTTTTAATCGTTAGCTTACTTGCAATTTCTTCTGCGGTAACTACTGGTCAATATGCAGCATATAACTTTGTAGCGAAACAAGTTTTCTGGTATGGCGTAGGTGCCGTTATCATCGGGCTTGTCATGTTTTTTGAACCGGAACAGTACAAAAAAATGTCTTGGATCATTTATGGGATTGGAGTATTTCTCCTTGTCGTTCTTTTTATCCTACCGGAAAGCTTATCTTTAGTTGAACCCCGAAATGGCGCGAAGAGTTGGTTTCACTTACCTATCGGAGATATTCAACCTGCTGAGTTTATGAAGACTTTCTACATTTTGGCTCTTGCTCGATTGATTACCAAGCATCATGAAATATATTTGATAAAAAGTTTAAAAACAGATTTGGTATTACTCGGTAAGATTTTCATTACAATGCTTTTACCACTTACTTTTATTCTTTTGCAACCCGACCTTGGTACAGCGCTTGTATTTTTTGCCATTACAGCCGCTTTAATCATTGTAGCAGGAATTACATGGAAAATTATTTTACCACTTTTTTTAGGAGCTGCTAGTATTGGTGGCCTACTTTTATGGATGGCCCTTTATATGCAAGTCTTTTTAGAAGAAAAATTCGGCTTACAAGCCTATCAATTCGCCCGAATTTATTCCTGGTTGGATCCATATTCCTATGCTTCCGATGAAGGGATGCATTTAATCACTTCTTTAAACGCAATTGGTTCTGGTGAGATTTTCGGAAAAGGTTATGGTGGACGAGTTGTATATGTCCCGGAAAATCATACAGACTTTATATTTGCTGTTATCGGTGAAGAATATGGATTTATCGGAACAAGTATTGTCATCAGTATTTTCTTTTTACTGATTTTTCATTTGACGAAAATTACGCTTCAACTAAAAGATGCATATAGCACCTATGTATGTGCAGGAATTATCGCCATGATTACATTCCATGTATTCGAAAATATCGGTATGACGATACAGTTGCTGCCGATTACCGGAATTCCACTTCCATTTATAAGCTATGGTGGTAGTTCGCTTATGGGTAATATGCTTGCACTTGGTTTAGTGTTTAGTATGAAGTTTCACCACAAAACCTATATGTTTGCTAAAAATGAAGATGATTAAAAAGAGTGGCTCTAAAGTTCATGATTATACGAACTTTTCGAGCCACTCTTTTTAACTTTGCGTATGGGGAGTTTGTGCTGGTGGTGCTAACGCTTTAAGTATGTCAAGTCTCGATTTTGTCATTGTAACAGTAACACCCAGCTTTGAAAGATTACTTACAATTTTCTTTAAATCAACTTCCTTTGCCATTCTATCCACCTCGTCCTCTCCATTTATTATTACGATTTATTATTAAAAAAGTTTCTTTTTTTGATTTGTTTTTATCATACCACTTTTTTATTCATTTTAAACTTACTTTTATATTACATATTTTAAACTTTTGTAAACCAAGCTAGTAAAGAAAACTGTGAACAAAAGGAGTGATTTCAAATGAATGTGAAAGATGTGATGAGCAGAGAAGTGGTGACGTGTAATCCACAAGATTACGTAAATGAAGTTGCTGATCAAATGCGTACACTGGATATTGGTTGTTTACCAGTTGTCAGCAACAAAAAATTAGTCGGTATGATTACTGATCGGGATATCGTAACACGTTCAGTTGCAAGAGATGTGCGTAGTAAAGTCGAAGATGTTATGACGAAATCGGTTATATCCGTCTCTCCTAACGATACGACCACAGATGCCTCCGTTGTAATGGCTCGCAATCAAGTGCGCAGACTCCCCGTCATGGAAGAAGGATTACTAGTTGGCTTTGTATCATTAGCTGATCTAGCTTTTCCTTTTCCACATGTGCAAGAAATTTCTAACGCTATGGGAAGCATATCCGAACCACGAGATTATTAAACATAAGAGCTGTCCCAAAATTTTGTGGGATGGCTTTTTTGCTCCTTCTATTTTTAATTGAATACATACAATAGCGACTTTATCTCTGATGTGCCAAACCGGATGGAAACGTGTAATATAGAGAGTAGAAGATTTGCGAGAAGGCAGGTTTATGTATGAAAAAGACTCTTTTTATATTAATGTCCATACAGTTTTTAGTTTATTTAGGTTTTGGGATTATCATCCCAGTGTTACCCGAAGTTATTTTACAGCAAAATTATCATGAAGTTCATGTTGGTGGTTTACTAACTGTTTACTCACTAGCTTCGTTTTTCACTGCACCATTGTGGGGAATGCTATCTGATCGTGTCGGTCGGAAAACCCTTATTTTAGTTGGACTAGTTGGATTTAGTTTAAGTTTTTGGCTATTTTCCTTATTTTTCGATTCACTGTTTATGCTTTACTTATCTCGCGTAGTAGGAGGATTATTTTCTGGTGCGCTTTACGCAGCAGTGACTGGATTTGCTGCTGATTTATCAGATGAAGAAAATCGCAATAAATATATGGGTTTTCTTGGAATGTCAATCGGTTTAGGGTTTATTTTTGGACCTGCAATTGGCGGTGTCCTTGGACATGTGAACTTGACCTTACCATTTACTGCTTCCGCATTATTGTTACTTTTAATTTTTGTGTATGCCTTTGTTATTTTGAAAGAGCCAGCACGTACCGGCGAAGCAAACAAACGGGCACTTCTTCCGAAAGGTGCCGCAAGCCTTTGGGGTTATCGTATTAAGTATTTGTTCTTGTTTTCATTTATGGTAACGTTTTTGCTTGCTGGTTTAGAGGCTACGTTCCAATTGTTTCAAATCGAGCGCATTGAAATTACACCGCTTCAAATCGGTTATTTGTTTATGTTTAGTGGATTTGTCGATGCTGCTATTCAAGGCGGGGTTGTTCGCCGCATTAAAAATGGTACCGAAACAAAATGGCTTTTATATGCACAAATTGTTACGGCAATCGGTTTGTTTATGACTGTATTTACCAATAGCATTGTGTGGGCAGGTTTCTCGCTATGTGTGTTTACTGCGGGAAATGCACTTGCAAGAACAACCATTGTTTCGCTTACTTCAAAAGAGTCGGGGGGACGTTACGGAACCGCAGCCGGAATGGCATATTCAATGGATAATCTTGGGCGAATCATTGGACCGTTATTATTCGCATGGCTGTTTACCGTTCAACCGAATAATATTTATGTAGTGTCTGGTGTGTTAGCGGTACTATCTATCGGATTGATTTTCGCATTCCGCAATTCAACGAAATCTTTGAAAAGTATAGAGTAAGAATAAATGCCAAGGGACGAAGAGTCGCTCCTTGGCATTTTTCTATTCCAATCCGGGATGCGCAGTCCGGATAACAGATGGCCGTGCAAGTATTAACACAACTACTATTAATAACAAACTAGATACGATGAGAATACCTTCAGCCGGTAGCAAATCATATAAAAACCCATATATCACCGTACCCAGTGGCATTAAGGCCATTGCCATCGTCTCAATAATAGAAAATACGCGTCCTTTATAATCATCATCAATCATTTTTTGCATCATGACTTGCATTGGAGTATTCGTAATAATCATAGCGGATCCTAAACAAAACATTAATATAGCGTAGTAGCCAAAAGCAATAGAATAAGACATGCTAATGATTAAAGGCGCTGCTACTGCACCCATGAGTATACCCATCACAACTATACTTCTTTTCGAAAGTAATAAAGGATATTTCACTTCATTTCTAGCAGAGAAGTATATGGACATAAGCAACATTCCTACGGCAAAAGCACCTTCCGTCAAACCAAAATGTTCAGAAGCCATTTTCAGCTTTTCGATTAAAATAAAAGAATACCCGACCATATAAGCTCCAAATAAAAAATTGATAAAAAGAGAAATCCACACAATTGCTTTCAAAATAGGTTCGTTTTTCAAATAACGTAACCCTTCCTTCATACTTTGAAGCATTGGTTCTTTTTCTGCTCCTTCTACCATTTCTTTGCGCTTTGCAAATAAGTTAAAGTTCATCGTTGATTCCAAAATCACTGCAATGGCGGATGCCACCAAATACATAATCAGAAATACCGGCATAGAAACCGCTCCATACAATAAACCACCTAGGGCGGGACTGCCAATCGCAGCAAACGAAATCGACATTTGGTTCAACGACATCGCTTTTTGAATTCTTCCTTCATCCACTAACCCCGTGATGGATGAACTAAAAGTCACACTAGAAAACGTAGAAGTTAACGATAATATAACGGTTGTAATATAAATCGCTACTAATGACAACCCTACAGTTTTACTCACAATAAGTAAGCCAATTATCGCTATAGTCGTTGCAATTTGTGCAACAATGACAATCATTTTCCTCGAGTATCGATCCGCAGCATATCCTGCAAATGGCGCAACTAATGTTCTTGGTAAAATACTACATATCAAATTCAATGCAAAATTGGAAGCGGATCCCGTCATTTGCAAAATATAAAAACTAATTGCGAAAGCATACACTTGTGCACCAAAACTAGAAATCATCTTACTAATCGTAAATGTCCACAAATGATATGTAGCCCTTTTTAGCTTTAGCGCTTCTTCCATTTTTATTTCCCCTTTGAAAGTTTAATTTAATTAAACAAATAATAGCATAGCATCCCTTTCATTTCAATGAAAAGTTTAATATAATTAAACCAATTAAATGAGGTGAAGAAAATGCCAACATTAGGGGAGCGAATACGCAAACTAAGAAAACAACAAAAGATGACATTGGAAACTCTTGCAGGAACTGAGCTCACAAAAGGAATGCTTAGTTTAATCGAAAACAATAAAGCAAACCCATCTATGGAAAGCTTAAATTATATAGCAGGAAGACTAAATGTGGACGTGACAGACCTTTTAGAAGAGATTAGCAACATCGAATTAAGGGAAATAGTTGAAAAAGCAGAAATCCTTTTCAGCACACCTTATGAAGATTTAACAAATGAGTATGAGCAATTGATTGAATTAGTAAAACCATATGTACCTAAGCTTACAAAAGGATATGAAGCTGCCCGTTTAATGGAAATGTACAGTCGCTGTTTATCTTTTACTAATAATGACGACTCCGAACATCTATTAAAAAGAGTTGCCGCGATGTATGAACAATTAAACTTAACCACGAGTCGGGCAAGTATAGGGGCAGCCCTTGCAGTAATTCCATATCGGAAGCACCAATATCAAGCGTCGCTGGACATACTTCTTCAAGAAAGAGCAAAATTGGAAGCAAATCCATTATGGATAGACCCTCTATCTCATTTAGACTACGACTACTTAGAGGCTACTTTATATTTCGCAGTTGGCGAATATGAAGATGCTATTCGTGTGATGGAAAGGGCAATAGAGTATTCCAATAAGCATAAAATTTTTAAACAAGTGGATAATTTATATAGACTAGCGGCTGCCCACGCGATGATGGCTAAGGATGAGAAAAAAAAGACATATTATTTAAATAAACTGCTTGCATATAGTGAATTTGCAGAGGATGAGGATTCGAAGATTTTCATCTATTTCGCTGAAATACATTACTTAAATTCTTATAAAAAAATGTATGTGGAAGCAGAACATTTATACAATAATTTTTCAAACAAAAAATTAATGCCAAAACTATTTGTTCCTTTCTTTCATCTTGAAAGAGGAAAAACACTCTATGGTTTACAACAATATGAGCAGGCAATCGAAAAATTAAAGGAAGTTGTTATTCCAGACATCCTTCATCATCCAATTGATTTATCGATCTTCTACGAGAAAGATGCCTATATAGCATTATGCTACTTAGAACTCGGACAAAAAGATCAAGCAATGAAAGCAGCACAAATTGCTTTAGATCATATTAATAAAATGCCGTACACTCCATATAAAAAGTTCATCGAAAAAACCTACGAAAAAGTGTCGTCTTTCCAGCATAACTGACTGGGAGATGGCACTTTTTTACTCTGAATGATATGCCCAATAATTATCCATCCAATTTGTAAACTTAGACCAAGCATCTTCAAAATCTGGTTGAATACACGAAACTTGGATTAATCCTCTTTCTATCAAATAATCACTTTTATAATGAAGGTCAAATCCAGACATACGAGCATCTTCTGCCAAATAAGGAAAAGTTTTTTCCCGCCAAGTAACAATCATTGGATAAGGATCGTCTGCTAATAATGGGATTTGATGCTTTTCTACTTCTGCCTCGATAAACTTCATCCGGTCTCGTAAAAGTGTATACCTCGCCCCTTTTTCATACGCTTTGAGTGCATATTCTAAGCTTTGTACTAGCTGGGATGACATCGTAAATGGAATCATATGACTAGCTGTTAATCCAATATCTAGGTATGCAGGAATATTATCGCCCGTCACTATTTCCGAATTGGAAAAGACAAATGCTAAGCCACTCATTGTTCCAATAGCTTTTCCACTCACTCCAGTTGCCAAATAAACGCCATCCAATGAAAATGGAAGTGCACCAAATGAACTGACACAATCTGCACATAGCAACACATTGTATTTTTTGCATAGCCCTGCTATCTCATCTAACTTATTTAGCATTCCCGTCGAGGTTTCTCCATGCGTCATGAGTAACCAACTATACTTACCAGTTGCAAGTTCACTTTCCATCGCAACCATATCAAATGATGTTCCCCACTCGTACGCCTGTGACTTGAAGGAAAGTCCCCATCTTCCCGCTTGCTTTTCCAGACGTTCTCCAAAAGCTCCATTTGTGAGGATTAATCCCTTCTCACCTAGTACGTGTAACTGTGCAATCATCGCTTCGTTCGCTAGCGTTCCACTTCCAACTAAAAGGTGTACATGGGTCGCTCCACTTATCGTCAGAAGACTATTTTTAACCCGTTCAAGCATCACTTTAAATTCATGTGAACGATGAGAAATTGGTTTTTCTAAAAATGCTTGTTGAATTTGTTTTGATTGTTGAACAGGTCCAGGGTAAAACGAGTATCTTTTTTGCTTAAAACGAGCTGCAACGGAACGATCAAATCGTTCTCTCGTTAACACCATTGGGACGAAAAGTGCATCGCCTGTCCCTACTGTTTCTGCAAAAGGTTCAAAACCTAGCTGATTATATAGTTTTTGCTCTCGTATAGTGCCTGAAATAACCGCTCCCCCGTATCCATTCTCATACGCATAATCAGATAATGCGCGCGCTAAATAGTAAAATACTCGTCCGTTTCGATGTGCCTTGTCGACTGCCATTAACCGCACTTCGCATAGCATTCCCTGAAGTGCATCATCTGGAAGCAAATGTTCTACCGGTCCAAGCTTTAAATCTAAGGAAAAAGGACGGATTGCACGGAATGCCACCATTCCTGCCAGCTCCTGGTCCTTTAGCACAATTACATAGACATTTTCATGATGAAACGGGTCAACCCGCATACCACTTGGATCCGGTTCATGTTGCGGAATTTCCTCCACAAATGTTTGATAGTTTAATCTAGCAATCGCTTCAAACTCTTTTTCCGTTCTCGCAATTTTACACCAGTACATCCAAACACCCCTATCTACTCACTAGAATGGTATCGCTCCGTTCTTTTTTCTAGTAAAGTAATACCGATTACGATTAATAATGTAGCTAAAAGTAGCATTATACTTATATACGTAATAACTCCCCCTAAAGTTTCCCCATAAATCGTTACTCTTTTTAAAGCTTCCATTCCGTAAAAAATAGGAGATATCCACTTCATCGCGAGTAAACCTTCTGACTGCACAATTTCTAGCGGCCAGTATGCTCCACCGATCATGGCAAACGCTACTGCTAGTAACGAAATAATAACGCTACTTTGACTAACCGTTTTCACAAGGGAGATGATAAACAAGGAGAATGCCATTACGAGCAATACATAAAAACTCGAGATAATTACTACTTTCCAAAATCCACCGTACATATTCGTACCCACGATAAATCGAAACAAGAAAATAACTAATAGCATTTGAATAAGTCCAATCATATAACTAAAAGATAAGTGGCCCAAATACAATTGGTATCTACTGATCGAAGCAAGCTTCAAACGATTCCATATCCCAGTTCGTTTATCTTCTAATATAAATTGTACATTAATCGAAATGGTATAAAATACAAAATAGAGCATGAAGCCAAAAAGACTTTGAAGCGCCCCATCATATCTAAAAACTTGTGATTCATCCATGGAAGTCTTTTCCAATAAAAATGATGGGTCTTCCATCATACCTTGTTCTACTTCCTCCCATTTACTTTCCCCAGCAATAGCAACTACTCGGTCACGAAAAGCAAGTTCGTTATACATTGATACTACTTCAAGAGATAACATACTTACGACATCTGATTCGGTGTCCGCAAAAATAGAATACGTTTTTTCTTGAAGCAATAATCCGATTTTGTCCCTCTTTTCCTTCATTACTTCCCGCAATTCTGCTTCTGTTAAAACGGTTATCGCATAGTCATCCTCATTTTGCAATCTTTCCAAAACACTATTACTCATGTCCGTATTATCCGTTGCCACTAGTAAAGTAATACTACTACCAACTCCGCCACTTAAGACATAGGCAAAAATAACGGTCATAATGGTCATTGAAATAAGAACGAGAGGCTTTCGTTTCAAATTTTGAAGTCTTGCTAGCCATATTCCCTTCATGACGTCACCCCTCTTTTTGGAAATAACACAATAGACAACAATACGCAAAGTACAAACCATCCATATAAAGTGAACATATATGACCAAATAACATCTAATGTTAGACCTTTTTGAATCGATAAAATGGCACTCATTGTCGCTCCATTTGGTGTGAAATTCCCAATATTCGCAAGTAGACTAGAGACGTCTCCAATATTGAAAAACGAGCCTCCAAGAAAAGCGAATACAGAAACAACTAAACCATTAAATATATTTGCAACGCCATCGGATTTTGTTCGAAGTTGCAAGGTTGTTAATAAAGCAGAAAGCCCTCCAACAAACAAACTAAAGCTAAATACGATAATGGCCATTCCTTCCAGCCCAATCCAGTCAATACCTAACACAAATTTACCAAAAAGTAAGATGATGATTTGCTGTAGTAATGCTACAATTGTTCCCGTAATAAAAATGGAAAAAGCATATAATGTAGCAGACACCCCCGCTAAAATAATTCGATCATATACTTTCCACTGCACTTCCTGCAAAGCAAAGCCCGACAAAAATGTTGGAATATAGAGCGCAAACATCACTAGCATTCCAATTGTATAGTAAATGGAAGCAGGAATTTTCCGCTCCCTTTCTTGTAACACCTGTTCTATTCTTTCAACCGCTTGCTCATTATGCATTACTTCACTAGGTGAAATGCCTGCTTTTGTTAAAGCGATCGATTTTGTAAAACCAGTTTGCCACTCGTCGAGCACCGATTGAATAATCGAAGCACGTATTCCATTTTCTTGGCTTAAAAACAATTCCATATCAGGTGTTTCTTGATCATCAAAATAAGCTGATTTTACATAATTTAAACGAAAGTTAGCTGGAATCATTAAAATGCCATCGATTTTTTCATCTTTTCGGAGGTAGTCAAGTTCAGATGATTGTCTGTTTTCCCTTGTTATATATTTACTAATATCCTCCATCCCTAAAATAGACTCTTCTAAAATACCAATTGGATCATTGCTTTCAAACACTTCAAGTAAGGCCTCCAAAGTAAGACCACTAACACCTTGTTCTTTTAAGAAACTTTCGATTGCTACCTCTTCCTGTTCCCAGTTCGATTCATCGATTAGAACCAGTTTTGCTTGAATGGCCACTTCTTCATCACTATTCATCACACTAGCAAGCGCAGTAGAAAGAATCGCTATGAGCACGATAGGCATCACTAGTAAAATGATAAGTGGCTGCTTGTTGCGCAAAAGCATTTTCATTTGTTTTCCGATTAAACTTCTTAACATAACAAATCCCCCTAATCTCTTAACGCTCTTCCTGTTAAATGTAAAAACACATCTTCGAGCGAAGGAATTTTAATAACTGCAGAAGTAATTGTTATGTCATTTGATGCTGCTAGTGCAAAAATTGTAGCAAGTGGTTCCTCGTTTTTGGGCAAGGAAATGGATAGTGCTTCTTCCTCATTTCGAATAGTTGCAGTTGGAAATTGTTTTTGGAGTGCCTCCTCAAATTCTGGAGAGAGGAGATGTGCTTGAAGCTCAATCGTTTGATTGTCTGAAACGAGCGATTTTAGCTCTTCTTTTGTTCCGTGTGCGATAATTTCTCCTTGGTCCATAATATATATTTTGTTGCAAAGTAGTTCGACTTCTTCCATATAATGACTTGTGTATAACAATGTCATTCCTTCTTCTACTAATTGTTTAACTGTATCCAAAATATACGCTCTCGATTGAGGGTCAATTCCTACTGTTGGCTCATCCATGATTAATATCGAAGGTTTGTGTAAAAGAGCGGCTCCGATATTTAGTCTTCGCTTCATCCCACCAGAAAACGTTTTGACTATATCGTTTTGGCGGTCGGTCAAGCCGATTTTCTGCATCACTTCCTCTGTGCGCTTAGCAAGTAATTGCCCTTTGATTCCATAAACACGTCCGAAAAAGTGGAGATTTTCTTTCGCAGATAGTTCTGGATACAAGGCAATTTCTTGTGGCACTACACCGAGTACTTTTCGAAGTGCTTCCGGATTTTTATTAATCGATTGGTCGTCCCAGATTACTTCCCCACTAGTCGGCATGACCAGTGAAGAAAGCATAGAAATCGTTGTGGATTTCCCAGCACCATTCGGGCCAAGTAAACCGACCGATTCTCCTGCCTTTAGTTGCATATTAATATGCCGTACTACTTCTTTATTTTTATATTTTTTATGTAAATTAATCGCTTGTAGCATCCATCCAGCTCCTTGTTTGCATAGTAGTTTATATTATATCAAACTATTTCCATAATTCCTGCAAATCCAACCGTTAAGTTTATGTTAATAGGTCGCATAATATTTATAAGAATAACGACTAAAAAGTTTATATTGTAAATGAATAGTTTACGCAGTATCCCTATATCGCGGCATAAGAAGTGGCGTCATGGCATTTGAAGTAAGTTATACACAGCATAAACTTTAAAACTTCCACTAACATAAAAAAGCCGCCCATTACGGACGGCTTTTTTACTTCTATGTTTCACGCTTCTACAGTTTGCGTTTTTAGTGGAGCATCGTACACTTCTTTGTCTAATTCTCCAGTGATTTTCGCTGTAGCAACACCCGCTGTCATCGATCCACTTACGTTTACAGCTGTACGCCCCATATCGATTAATGGCTCTACTGAAACTAGTAAACCAGCTAAAGCAACTGGTAGATTTAAAGCAGAAAGCACTAGAATCGCAGCAAATGTTGCTCCTCCACCGACTCCTGCTACACCAAATGAACTAATTGCTACAACTGCTACAACCGTTAGGATGAACATTGGGTCAAGTGGATTAATCCCTTGAGACGGTGCAATCATAAATGCCAACATCGCCGGATACACCCCAGCACATCCATTTTGCCCAATCGATAAACCAAATGAACCAGAGAAATTTGCAATCCCTTCAGATACACCTAGCTTAGAAGTTTGCGTATTAATATTAATCGGCAAAGTACCTGCACTTGAACGAGAAGTGAATGCAAATATTAATGGCTCCGATGCCTTTTTCAAATAGGTGATTGGATTTAATCCAGATAAAGAAATAATGATTAAATGCATGGCAAACACGACCGCTAACGCTACATAGGAAGCTACAACGAACTTTCCTAAGTTAAAGATTGCTCCAAAATCAGAGGTTGCTACTGTTCTAGCCATAATTGCTAAAATACCATAAGGCGTTAAACGTAATACAATTTTCACTACACTCATTACAAGTGCATACACTGCATCAATACCTTTTTTAATAACCGTTGCATTATCTTGGTCTCTTCGCGTTACCCCTAAATAAGCAAACCCTAAAAATGCTGCAAAAATAACAACAGCAATTGTAGATGTAGAACGTGCTCCAGTGAAATCTAAAAATGGATTCGCAGGAAGTAAATCAATTATTTGCTGAGGAAGTGCTTTGTCTTCAACTTCTGCAGAACGCCCTTCGTAATATTCAGCACGTGCCGATTCCGCATCACCTTGCACAATTTGATCCGCATTCAAATCGAAAATGGCCGCTGAACCAATACCTACAACCGCTGCAACTGCAGTGGTTCCAATTAAGAAACTTAAAATAATTGCTGCCATTTTTCCGAAGTTTTTACCAATCGTAATTTTAGTAAATGCCCCTAAAATGGAAATAAATACTAATGGCATTACAATCATTTGAAGAAGCTTCACATAACCGGTTCCGATTAAGTTATACCATTGCACAGATTCCGCTAATACTTCTGAAGTCGCTCCGTAAATAAAGTTAAGTGCTAAACCTAACGCAATCCCAAGCCCTAATGCTGTAAATACTCTCTTTGAAAAAGAAACATGTTTCTTTTGCATTATGATTAAAATCCCAACGAATACCAACAAAGCAACTACATTGAGAATAATAAATAATAAATCCATCTAAAGTACCTCCCTTTCTAACTCTTAACATATAATAATTCTTTTATTCCTATTGGTCAAGTAGGTTTTGATTTAATTTTTCTCAACGGGGAATAAAAATCTGAACGGAACCATCATAAGACATAATTGATTTTTACTTTTCTTCTTTCTTTTCCATAAATCAGCTATACTGAAGATAAACTTCACCAGACGTTGTAGGAGGTGTTATTATGGCAGCAAGTTTATATACTCTAGTCGTTTCAGGCGTTCTGATTTTAAATATTTTCCTTGCTATCGCATTAATATTTTTGGAAAGGCGGGACGCTTCTTCTACATGGGCTTGGATTATGATTCTCTTTTTCATCCCTATTTTGGGGTTCGGTATTTATTTATTGTTTGGAAGAAAGCTACGTAAAAAGCATTTATTCCGATGGGAAGGAAAAAATAAGATCGGGATTGATAAACTAATCGAATTCCAAATGGAAGCGATAGAAGATGACTCATTCGATTTTCGTCTCGATGATGCTAGCCACTATAAAGAGCTTATTATAATGCATTTGCACAATAACCACGCAGTTCTAACCCAAGATAACGATGTGGAAATTTTCACGGATGGTCGTAAAAAATTTGATGCCCTTTTGCATGATTTAGAAAATGCGAAAGATCATATTCATATTCAATATTATATTTTTCGATTAGACAACCTTGGGCAACAAATTTATCAAGTGCTCTTAGCGAAAGCAAAACAAGGGGTAAAAGTCCGAATATTATACGATGATACCGGCTCTCGTTCTTTACGAAAAAGGCATTTTAAAGAATTAATCGCTTTAGGTGGCCGTGTGGAAGCTTTCTTCCCTGCTATTTTCCCTCTTATAAATCCAAGGATGAATTATCGTAATCACCGAAAGATCGTCGTAATTGATGGTCGTATAGGCTATATTGGAGGTTTTAATGTAGGGGATGAGTATTTGGGGTTAAACAAAAAGTTTGGATACTGGCGTGACACACATTTACGTATTGAAGGTAGCTCCGTCCATCCACTCCAAACCCGTTTTATACTCGATTGGAACCAGGCTTCTACCGAGCATGATATTGAATACTCCGATATATTTTTCCCAGCTATTCCTTTAAAAGGTTCTGTCGGTTTACAAATTGTTTCAAGTGGTCCAGACTCTGAATGGGAACAAATTAAAAATGGGTACTTAAAGTTAATCATGATGGCAAAAAAGTATATTTATATTCAAACACCATACTTCATCCCAGATGCTAGCTTTATGGATACCCTGCGCATTGCCTGTCTATCAGGTATTGATGTACGTATAATGATTCCAAACAAACCGGACCATATTTTTGTTTATTGGGCTACTTACTCTTATGTAGGAGAACTAATCAAGGCTGGAGCCAAAATATATATTTACGAAAATGGATTTTTGCACACAAAAATGATTGTTATCGATGACGAAGCCTCTACTGTAGGTACAGCTAATATTGATGTGCGCAGTTTCAAATTGAATTTTGAAGTAAATGCATTTATTTATGATCGTGAAACCTCGCATAAACTTGCGGAAATTTTCGAAGAAGATATGAAAGTATCTACCGAAATGACATGGGAGATTTACGAAGAACGATCTAAAATGATTAAATTTAAAGAATCGCTCGCTCGACTATTATCACCAATCCTATAAGAAAGAGGTTTCCAAAATCGGAAACCTCTTTCTTTTATAAATGAAAGTATTCTTCTAAAGTTGTTCCTGCATCATAAATCTTCGGCGCAAGTTCTTTTCCAACATATCGGAAATGCCAGGGTTCGTACATATATCCAGTGATTTTTTCTTTGCCATTTGGATAGCGCATGATAAAACCATATTTATGTGCATTGGCAGCTACCCATTTTCCAGCTTCTGTTTCTCCGAAGCTCTCTCTCGCAAAATGCTGTTCAAAATGCTGTTCCCCTATATCGAATGCAAGCCCCGTTTGATGCTCAGAATATCCAGGTCGCGCACTATAACGATCCGCAGCTTCTTGACCATCGTTACTCACATATTTTTCATATAAAGTTGTTTGATAATCAAATGAACGATACGTACTGAATGCAACTAGCTCATAACCAGAAAGTGTAGCTTCCGCTGCCAATTCCGCGAATGCTGCTCTTGCTTCCTTGCTTTCCCCTGGCGCATAAGTAGATGGCAATGGATACTTTTTACTTGCAATTAATATCCCTTCCACATAAGTCGGTTCTTCCGGCAATGTTTCGTTGCCAATATATCCTTTTGCTCCAGACAAATCGACTTCAGGTTCTACAACAGGTGGTTTTTTCACAACTGGTTCTTCCTTTACTGGTTTTTCTTCCACTTTCTCAACAGGAACAGACTCCTCTGCTTTATAAGAAATTCCTAAGGCAGTTATACTTTTATCTATATCCCAGTCATTCCACCAAATCCAACCGACAATTGCTACGATTAATACTGCTAATATGGATCCCGAAACAATATATGGCCATTTTCTCTTTTTCTTCTTTTGTAACAAACTATATCTTGACTGCATATTCTGGTCTTCCTTCT
The DNA here is from genome assembly GCF_056396485.1 of Psychrobacillus sp. 05T411. Taxonomy (NCBI): domain Bacteria; kingdom Bacillati; phylum Bacillota; class Bacilli; order Caryophanales; family Bacillaceae; genus Psychrobacillus; species Psychrobacillus sp. 05T411. The sequence continues at coordinate 23,554 of NZ_JBFTLO010000030.1, forward strand.
TTCCACTAACGATACTTCTAGTTTACCATTTTTACAGGAATAATTCGCTAGACTATCTTCTCAAAATAAAAACAAAACTATCTTTACAAGATAAGTTCACATAATAGGGAAACTGCGATGTAAAAGACCTATTGGGTGCCCACAAGGATTTTCGCTGCAGTCGTACGCTTTCTTCCACCGGGAAAGCGTCCATTCTGTAACGAAAATCATAGCGGATACTCTAAGACGCATTATCTCCATAAGCCGAAAAAAAAATGCGTCTACCTTTTTCAGGTAAACGCATTTTTTAAAATAATATTAACCCTAACACGACGAAAAATAGTACAGCAAAGATGATTGCCATCGTTCTCATCCACTTCGCCTCACGGGGAAATCCTTTTTCCTTAAAACTTATCGCACGGTAGCCATTACTAAGTGCAAAAATAGCTGTCATAAATAGCACGGCCATGTTTAAATTACCTTTGACAATAAACACAAGTGCAGTAATTGCTGATGCCACAATTAAAACGCCAAAAATCCAATTATATTTCATTTTTTACACCTCACAAGAAAAAAAACGAAGCTCATGTAGCTTCGTTTTTATACTGATTCTTTTGCTTTCGCAGGATGATTTGAGTAGAATTTTCTACCTAAATATGTTTGGAATATTAATAATAGTCCACCAACTGTCCAATAAAGCGGCAATGCTGCCATTGAGCTAAACGAGATGAACATGATCATAATAGGTGAAATATAAATCATCATTTTCATTTGTTGCTTTTGTTGTTCAGGTACTGTCCACAGTGATACTTTCGCTTGGATGAAATACACAGCACCAGCTACAAGTGTCATCGCAATATCAGGCGTACCTAAGTTAAACCACAAAAATGGGTGTGCCTTGATCTCGGAAGAATATAAAATCGCGAAATAAAGTCCCATGACAATAGGCATTTGAATAACCATTGGTAAACAGCCCATATTTAAAGGATTTACTCCGTGTTTACGGTACAGCCCCATCATTTCTTGCTGTAAAGCCATTTGCTCTTCTTTAGATTTTGTTTCCTTTAATTTCTTTTGGATCTCGTCCATTTCTGGTTTCAATTTATCCATTTTTTCTTTCATGCCTTGTTGATGCTTATAGTTTCTAAGCATTAACGGCATAAGTGCCAAACGGATAATAACTGTAATAGCGATAATCGCTAGTCCATAGCTACCATTGAACATTTCACCGAAGAAATGTATTAAAAACTCAAAAGGTCGAACAAATATATTATAAAAAGTACCCTCTTTGTTTTCTACTCCTGCGCATCCACTTAGTACTACGGTTGCAAATACAAGAATAGAAAGTAAACTAATCTTCTTTTTCAATTCATTCACCTACAATTATCAAACTATACCGAGTATACATCACTATGAAGCTATTTATCAAATCTAAAGCGATTTAGGCTCATTCGGGAATATATATTTAAAATTTGGATGTTCCAAATGATTTCTAAATTGTTTTGGTGTAACGCCTGTATACTTTTTAAATATACGGGTGAAATAGCTTTGGTTACAAAAATGGAAGGAATCGGAAATATCCAAAATTGCTTTATTTGTATGCCTTAAGAAGTACTGACATTCCTCGACTTTTCGAATATTTAAATATTCTACTAGAGTTACCCCTGTATGTTCTCTAAAAATACGGGATAGATGGCTTGTACTAATATTGAAATGGTTTGCAATATCCTCCACCGTCAGGTTTGTCTCACTTCCATCATTTATAAATAATATTACTTTGTTCACTGTTTGATGGCCAAAGGAGGGTTTTTTTCTTTCTGTGATGACCATTACAAAAAATTCTACAAGTTCATCTGCACATTGAAGAAATTGTGCATCATTCATTTGTGTATCAATAATATCGACACTAGCAATATTAAATGCCATTACTTTGTCTGCTGGTACTTGGTTTTCGTACAGTTTTCTGGCCATTATGGAAGCTAGTTGTATGTAGTAGTTTTTGATATTTAATATCATAGATTTCCCTGTTCTCGCGATGATTAAATCAATCATTTTTCTTAAGACTGCTTTTGCTTCTTCTATATCATAGGAAAACATATGTAGAAATAGCTTCTTCTCTAATTCAAAAAATTGATCTAAACCTTCAATTCTATTTGTGACACCTATTTCCTTGTTATAAGATTTGGAGAAATACTCCAAAAATATTTTATCTTTACTATACATATAAACCTCATCTTTCTTCTTCCTAGTTCTTTTGGGCCTCACACTTAAGGTATACAGAATCATTTTATATCATTATACTGGAAATTAAAACTATTATCTCTTACAACTAGTAAATTTTTTTGCATAATATTTTCCATATATTATCCCTATTAATCTTTTCATTTCAAATTTTACTTTGTATTTTCTATTGTTTATTTCGGCAATTACTAGTATCTTTCAAACACATTCTAAGAATTTTTGGTAATTGTCTATAGCCAACCTCGAATTTCCACATTTCTAGTGCAAAGCTGTCCTAAATGCTAAACTAGAGAATAGTTCAATATAGAAATGAGGAACTAATTTGCGTTTTTTTGTTTATATCATCATCTTTTTTTCCTTTTTTGATTTATTTACACAGTTGCCGATTATGAGTCCTTTTGCCACATCACTTGGGGCCACTCCATTTATTACTGGCTTAGTTGTGGGCATGTATTCATTTTCGAATACAATTGGAAATGTCATTTCTGGAGTTTTGACCGATAAAAAAGGTCCTTTTTATATTTTACTATTTGGTTTGGTTACAACGAGCGGGGCTTTATTTTTGTATCAATTGGTAACAGAGCCAATTGGTCTATTATTCATACGTTTTATTCATGGTTTGGTTGCAGGATTAATCGTTCCTGCTGCGTTTACTTTTTCCGCTAACCAAACTGCCAATGAAAAACGTGGGAAAGGTGTAGCACTATCTGGAGCATTTGTTGGTTTAGCTGCTATCGTCGGACCCGCTATGAGTGGTATTATTGCGAGCAAAAAAAGCGAAGTGTTTGTACTTAGCATCACGGGTTCCATCATGCTTTTGTTAAGCATTTTGACACTGATTATGTTAAGATCCATTACAATTCATAAAAAAACAACGATTGCTAGGTCCACTTCCACTATGTCCATACGTGCATTTTTTAAAGAAGCTGGTCTAGTCAAAGCTTTTGCCGGAGCATTTTTCTTAATGTTTTCGCAAGGGGTCTTAGCATATATGCTTCCTCTCAAAATTGTGCAACTCGGTTTTGATTCGAAAACTAGTGGATTTCTACTTAGTACGTTCGGGCTTGTCGCTATTCTCATTTTTATCCTTCCAACGAATCGAATTTTCGATTGGGTAAAACCTATCAAAACATTAGCTTTTGGGATGGCCCTTATGGGAATTAGTATGTTACTTTTGGGACAATCGGAGATATTGTCACTTATGTATATATGGATGGGTGTTTATGGAGTAGGCTTTGCCTTTTTATTTCCTTCCATTAATTCACTGTTAATAGATTCTACGGATACTTCTTACCGCGGAAAAGCATATGGTTATTTTTATGCTTTTTTCTCGATAGGGGTTGTCGCTGGTTCTAGCTTGACTGGTTTTTTAGAGTTAACTGCTAATGGCGGCTTTTTACTTACAGGAATTATTTTACTTATTACATCTGGATTATCTATTTTGAATAATAAAAAATAAAAAGGCGCCGTAATTGGCACCTTTTTTATTTTGTGTTCTCTGTGGATTTATCCGTTTTGTCTTGTACCTCTTCATTATAATACTGGACACTTGTCATTGCCCCTTCAGATACCATTTTGTTATCTGGAATATTTTGTGGATCCGGGTGACCAGTTTCCGTTAAATCGGAATTATTATGCTTTTGGGCTTCCATATACGAATTTACTTTTGCTTTTGTATTGTTAAAAGCCACGATAGCTTTATCACGATTTTCTTTTTTTCTAAAATAGGCATATGCCCCCGCTGCCAGACCTGCTAATAATAGTGATTTATTTTTTGCCATTTATATTACCTCCGAGTTTTTCTGATATTCTACCTGTTACTATACATACCCTTATTTGCACTATCTAAACGTATATTATTCCTTACAGCAAGTATTACTTGTAAATATTCTGCTTATTGGTAGAAGATTGTTCGTATTTTTGATATGATAACAAAAAGAATTTAGAGGTGATTTCAAATGATTAGGGCGACGACGTTAGAAGATATTTCAACTGTACAACAAATCGCAAAGATCAGTTGGAATGAAACATATAAGGATATTATTCCTGATAATATACAAGCACTGTTTCTAGAAAGGGCTTATTCGAATACAATGCTTGCCAAACGGATGGAAAAAACAATCTTTTTACTCGCTGAATATAAAGGGCAACCAGTAGGTTTTGCAAGCTTTACTTACGTAGATGAAGACGGTGATGCAGAACTCACAGCCATTTATATACTTCCTGAGTATCAGCAACTTGGTTACGGAAAAAAGCTACTGCAAGCGGGATTAGAACAGATGCATACTGGTCGTCAATTATTCGTTTATGTAGAAAGCGAAAATAACAAAGCTCGTGCATTTTATGAATACTTTGGATTCGAATGCTTGGAAGAATTTGACGAATATTTTGAGGGACACCCTTTATCTACAGCAAAATATTTGTATCTATTGAAAACACCAGCTTATTAAGCTAGTGTTTTTTTAGTTATACCGTTTTATAATATTCTTCTTCAGCAAGTGCTACTGGCGGCTTACGAACGAAACACATAATTGCAGCGATATACAATAAAATAGAAGTTAACGAAATAATTCCAGCAAATAGACCAGCTATTATAAACATAGCACCTGCAAGCTTTGGTTTTTTGTTTTTAGTAACTGCAACAATTCCTACAATATTCAACACAAGGCTAATCACAAGGACAATAACAAATCCCCATCCAAAAGCGCTTAACATGTCTGGCAATACATCCACAAATTGAGCAACCATTTCAGCTTCCTCTCCTGTAAAAGTCGGATCATTCAAGATTTCTTGTTGTAAATCAATCTTTACCGACTCTTCTTGAATTGCAGCACTTCCACTAACTACGAGAATAGATACTCCTATAATTGCAAGAATAGTAAAAAGAGCACTAATTACACCTAACACAATTTCTCCAGTACGTGACATATAAATAACCTCCATAAAAGTTTAAATACAATTATTCTACGAATACAATTAATAAAAGTTCCGTCTTTTTTAATCTTCCCTCCACTTTTGGGGTTAAACCTGTTTAAAAATTTAAAAATTCGGTTATCTATATACTAACACTTATTTTAAGGAGGATGATTAGATGGAGAAAAAATTGATTTTTAACCAGTCTGATTTCTTTTATACATTGGCAGGTGCTTCCGTATTAACAGGAATTTTAGTATTATTTACACAGATTTAATACGTAAAAGATAAAAAGGCAATCCACTAATTGAAAAGCGGATCGCCTTTTTATTTTAAGCTTTTACATCATTATACTCATCAGATTTATTGAAAACTGCTACAACATAGGAGCATACGGCTTCCATTTTCAAATTATTTTCGCGAGCATGGGAAGCGGCAGTATCCAGTAGTTTTTTTGCTACTCCTTGGCCTCTCAACTTATCAGAAACGTAAGTGTGATCCATTACCATGATGTCTCCAAGTAATGTCCACGTTATTTCACCAAGTTTTTCTCCCTCTTGTACATACTCGTATGCAAAAACGTCATTACCTAATTCTTTGTATTGAAAATCCATTGTCTACCACTCCTTTTCTGAATTTTAACACATCTATTTGTTAATTGACAACGGACGCAACTTGGCTTCGATTTGTGCTCTTTGCGGCTCTAAAAAAGGTGGTAGTGCTAGTTTTTCACCAAGTGATTCCATCGGTTCATCTGAATCAAAACCTGGTTCATCCGTTGCCAATTCATATAAGATGCCGTTCGGTTCTCTAAAATAAATCGATTTAAAATAATAGCGGTCAACTAAACCAGAAGTAGTAAACCCTTGCGCACGCAATAATTCTTCCCATTTCGGGTAATCTTCCATTGTCGGAACGCGGAATGCCACATGATGTACGCTTCCTCGTCCTGGTCGTTCAATTGGTAGATCTGTACGGGTTTCTATATGCACTTCCCCAGCTGGTCCGCCTTCCCCAGTTGTATAAACAAGAATTTCGGGCATATTTTCTATTGGAGACGAATAAGATCCAGCCAACGTAAAACCGAGTATATCCTGAAGTATCTTTTCTGTAGGTGCCGATTTTCTTACTGTTAATGTAACCGGACCTAAACCAACGATAGCGTTTTCTGCGGAAACTTCATCTTTCACCCATGCTTCGCCGTAAGGAATTCCTTTTCCATCATCCACTACAAGCATCAATCTTGATCCTTCAAAGTCTTCAAAGTAAAGCGTGTTTCTACCATATCTCTCAGTGATTTGATCGTGTGGTACCTCATACTGCTCGAATCTTGCTTTCCAAAATGCTAGGGCATCATCGCTTTTTACACGAAATGATGTGTTGCTAATACTTGATACACCAGGATGTGTTCTTCCGGCCATCGGAATGTCAAAGTAGGTCATATCCGTTCCAGGTGTTCCAACCGCGTCTGCGTAAAACAAATGATAGGAAGAGGTACTATCCTGATTGACACTTTTCTTCACTAAACGCATTCCTAGTATTCTTGTGAAAAAATCATGATTTTTATCTGCATCTCCAGTAATTGCTGAAACATGGTGTATACCTGCTAATTTCATATTAACTTCCTCCTTCTTTTGTATATCTTGAATTCGAGATATCTTAATAATATATTAACAAAAATTGATTTAGTGTGCAAATAATAAAGCGTAAGTGCTTTAAAGTGTATCTTGTTTTCCATGAAGATAATATGTGCAATATAGGGATAATGTGTTGTAAAGTAACAGCTATGATTTTCGTTACAGAATGGACGCTTTCCGCCGGGTGAGCGATGAGTGGTTGAACGCGACAATAAAACAGCTGAACACGACAAAACTAGTCGAGCAGATGCCGGGCAGGCGAGTTCGGCGATCTTTTAGGCATATTATTCCTATAATATGTCGAAATCATTGTCGACTCAATCTAAGTAAACTTGCTATTGTAAGAATTAGTTGCTTTCGCGGGCAATTTAGTTGCTCTCACGCTGATTTGGTCGCTTTCGGAGCAGAATTAGTTGCTTTCAATGAACGATTTGTTGCCCTAATCCATTTATTGGATTAAAATAACTGGAAAATTGTAGTTGGTTTTCTTTTTAGCAAGTCAATATGGAGTAAGTAAGCAATCTCCATTGGATTTTCGCAGCAGGGAGGCGACTCCAGTAGAGGCCAACAGGATGTTGGTCACAAAGGCGTTGCCACACGATGTGGCGCTCTTAGCCTTTGTTCCTTTGCCTGAGTAAAATGAGACTTCACAACGTACGCGCGTAAGCGCGGCGGTGAAGGCTCATCGCTCACCCTACGGAAAGCGTCCGCCCTGCTGCAAAAATCCATGCGGACACTTCATACAACCCACTACGACGCATTATCCCTAAACAGAGGTGGACCTTATGTGTTGAGAGAAAACTATACAATTACAGATACTTTATAATTTCCTCCAATAAAAAACATCCTAATTATCTCGTATGGATAATTAGGATGTGCATTTTAGTTAAAAACAGAACGAATGGAATCGATTAAATTATTAAAGAAGTTTTTTACACTTTGCCAAAAACCTTCGTTATCGACAAGATTACCTACTTTTTCTTCAATAGTTTTACTTAAATCATTTAACTGGTCGGACCATTTACTAAAATCGATATCTAGTTGACGAATACGATCCATAATATCGATTAATAACTGACGATCTTTTTCAGAAAGCTCGATTTGCAACTTTGCTAGCTGCTCCGATACAATTTTTTCTACTTCTTCACGAGTTACTGGATTTTGCTCTGCAATTTGCTTTTTAATTTCTGTTAATAATTCACTTACTTTTGCCTCATCAATACCCGCTTCTTTTGAAAGTATGGTCGCTACAGATAGTTCATCATTCGCTACATCTGTACGTTCTGTATCAAGCTTTCCGCCTGTTACTTCATACGCTTTGTAGATTCCTACTAATGCCGAATGGCCAGTAACTGGTTTAGGTGCTGCTATTTCAACGACTGCATCTTGAATACCAGCTGTTAGCATTGCGTTAGCATACATTTCAGATGTTACTTCTGTAATATTATTTGGTGTAACAATATTAATAACTAATCCTTTTCCTGCGTCTTTTCTAGTAATCTTAGCAGAAGAAAACATTCTCGCAGATGCATCTCCATCTTTTAAATAGGTCACTAGATCTTGTCCTGTTACTTCAATTTCTTGAACATCAGAACTCTCTGTTATTTTCAAACTTTCTTTTACACTATTCTTTTGGTCTTCCGTTAGATTGCCGCCGTAAACGACGATTGGGGCTCCGAATTTCTCATTTACTACTTCCTCTGTTGGCGATCCATCTGAGTCTGCACGTGCAATAGAAGGGGCAATAAATGCACTTATAACTAGTAATATAGCCATTATGGTTTGTAAAAACTTTTTCATTTCATCAAACTCCTTTCAATCGGCTCTCCCATTAGTACGTAAAAAGGAGCAAAAAGTTCCGAATGAATCGATTCTTTTTACCCCTTTTTTCTTATTCTTTCACTTGAGTCCAGCCATCGCTTTGCACGATTTTGCCTTCTTTCATCAGTTTACCAAGTGCCCTTTTAAATGCCGCTTTACTCATCGTGAACATTTCTTGGATCTCTTCTGGTGCTGATTTGTCTGTGAATGGCATTCTTCCACCAACATCATTTAAATAACGGAAAATTGACTCTGCATCGTCGCCTATACGCTCGTGTCTTCGTGGAAGTAGTGAACCGTTTAAAGAACCATCCTCTTTTGTATCAATAACTCGAACTGTTAGATCTTGTCCAAGTCTTGGTTCTTCTACTCGTTCTGATTGATGTACGAATATTCGATAGTTCTCTGGAACACTTAGTAAAAATGTTCCAATAGGAAGTAATCGATAAGGCCTTGCTTGTAGGTTTTGGTTGAATAATGTTGTAGGTGCATCAATATACAGCTCTTCTACTCGATCCTCTGTTGCCAAACGACCAAATAGTTCTCCGTCTTTATCTGTTCGAAGGGTCATATATAGATGGTCCCCATTTACTGGCCAAAGTTCTTTTATCTTCGGTAAGTCTTCTGCTTTGACTTGTACTTCTTTGGACGTGCCGATATCTACAAAAGCCCCTTCTGTTTCGGAAACTTTAATCACTCTTGCCCAACCATACGTTCCTTTTTGTATAGTAGGAAGTCCAGTCGTTGCCGATAGATTACCTCTTCGATCTACAAATAGAAATACCTCAATCGTATCATCTACTTGTAAGTTTTCTGGTGCTTCCGATGCGTTTAATGGAATTTCCATCTCATTATGATGAAGAATCCATTTGGATCCTTCTTGTGACTTTACTTGTAATTTTACAATTTCTCCTGACGCTAGTTCTGTCAAATGTATCGCTCTCCTCATTACCCAACTAAATGGATTTGTTCTCAGTCTTTAGTTTCTGCTTTTAATGCAAGAAGTCTCGATTGCAAATCTGGATTTTCTTCCAAAAATAAAACTAAATCGGCAATTCGATCGATAGAATTCCAACTTAAATGGTGTTCAATCCCTTCGACATCTCCATAAATATTTTCTTCTTCCACTCCGATTAATCGTAAAAAGTCTTCTAGTAAGTCATGTCGTTTTACTAGTTTTTTTCCAAGTTTCATTCCTTTTGTTGTAAGGGTTAAACCACGATATTTTTCGTATATTAAGAAACCATCTTTATCTAGTTTTTGTACCATTTTTGTTACGGAAGATGGTAGTACCGATAATGCTTCTGCTATGTCAGACACACGAGCATATCCTTTCTGCTCGATTAATATATAAATTTGTTCTATATGGTCTTCCATGCTTGGTGTTGGCATTTACATCTTCCTTTCATCACTTCTCAGTTCATTTTACTACATCCTGCTCCCCTTCACAATTCAAGACACTATTTCCTACACTCCATACCAATTATTAATGGAATTATTTAACAAGATGGTGAAATGTTTAATCCTCCTTTTTTAAGGGTAAATTTTAATAACAACATACATCACCGGAAAGGATGTTCTATATGGGTAAAATTTTATGGACGATTATTGTTATATTAATCGTACTTTGGTTATTAGGTTTAGTACTAAAAATAGGCGGTGGACTTATCCATGCTCTATTAATTATTGCCGGTATTATTTTCGTTATTCAGCTAGTAACAGGACGACGATCGCTTTAGAAAAAGGTGTTGCCAATTGGCAGCACCTTTTTAATGTAACCTATCCTCTTGTTTTAGCATAAATGCAAGTATCTCTTAAACTTTTACCATCGGAAGATAAAGAATCATGGTGAAGCGTTCCTTCCAACGTATATGCTAATCTTTCCGCAACAGAACGACTTCTTACATTTTCACTATCGCAACGGATTTCTACACGATTTGCAACTAGCTCTTGCAACGCAAATTGGGTAATGCGCTCAACAGCCTCCGTCATCAGCCCTTTTCCTTCGAACTTACTATCGATCCAGTAGCCAATTTCAAATTTACGTACTTTCCAATCAATCCGATGTAAACCCGAAGAACCTACAAATTCTCCCGTTTCTTTTAAGAACAAATGCAGCCTTAAATCTTTTCGGGTGATAAAATCAGCAACTGCTTGTCGTAAATTAGTAGTAGTCTGCTCCAGAGTTTCTTTCGTTTGTGCCCATGGCATCCATTCTTTTAAAGCATCGTGGGAGCTTATAATCGCTTTCCATACTACTTCTGCATCCTCCAGTTTAGGTGCTCGAATGATCAAGCGTTCTGTGTGTAGCTCTTCCGAAAAAGAATAATCTTCTTTTTTACCCACTTCTGGATGCGAATCATCATCCCATTTTACTGGCGTTGCTGTTCCTTTTAGAAAGTCTTCTCTTGTCATCCCGTATGTAACGGCATCATAATAAGATTCTTCTTTCGGAGAAAACCATGCTTGACGAAGCTGGGCTTCTTTGACAAAGCCGGCTCGTTCAAAGGTTTTACGCATAGCAAAATTATCTTGTCTTGTATGGCCTTCTAAACGAATTTTTGCTTGAGGTAATTGAAAAACATATTCGGCTACCATCTTCAACGCACGGGGGCCATACCCTCTTCCTCTTGCTTCATCTGCAATTCGCAAATCAAATAAAGGGATTTCATCTCGCAAATCGTAAATTTTAACGATTCCAACCTGTTCATTATCTTCGTTTTCGACCCAAAACGTTTTAACTTCATCTGATTGATATCCGCCTTCTTCAATTGTCTTTTCAATTAGTTCCCTAGCCGGGTGTGCATTTCCGTGATACGGCCAAGTATTAGTCGTCATAAAATGGATAAGCTGTTCTTGCTCTTCCATCGTCCATTCTGTAAGCTTCATTTTATTTCCCTCCGAACGTACTATTTATGCACTTTTAATAGTCGCAACGAATTCAATACTACTAATAATGTTGCACCCATATCCGCGAAAATGGCAATCCATAATGTTAACCATCCAGGAATGATGAGTAAAAGCGCAATAATCTTTAACCCTAAAGCAAACATAATATTTTCTTTAATAATATGCAATGCTTTTCGACTTAATCGTATTGTATATGGAAGTTTTTCTAAGTCATCTGCCATTAATGCAACATCTGCAGTTTCGAGTGCTGCATCTGTTCCTGCACCACCCATAGCGATTCCAACAGTTGCCGCAGCGAGTGCAGGTGCATCATTTACTCCATCCCCAACCATTGCAACGGCTCCATATTTTTCTTTTAATGCTTTAATAGCAGTTAGTTTTTGTTCTGGCATAAGTCCAGCTTCTATATCTGACATACCAAGTTTAGCTGCAATCGCGTTTGCAGTTCGTGCGTCGTCCCCCGTAAGCATGACTGTATGTTTGATACCTGCACTTTTTAGATCTTGTAGCACTTTGTTACTTGTTGTGCGTATTGGGTCGGCAACTGCGATAAATCCTTTGTATCCTCCATCTTCTGCCGCAAGCATTACTGTATTTCCTTCTGATTGCAATTGTTCTGTACGCTTAATTACTTCAGATGGAACAGAGCTAATGGAAAGAATCCATGAAACGCTACCTACTGACCACTTTTTCCCATCGACTATTCCTTCTGCTCCTTTCCCAGTAATAGATTGAAAATTTTCGACTTCCATAGCATTTATATGCTTCATAGAACCGTATTTCACAATTGCTTGGGCAAGTGGATGCCCCGAATACGTCTCTATCGACTTCACTTTTTGGATAAAGTCATTTGGATATTCGGACTCGACAACTGTTACTTCAGGATAACCTTTCGTTAAAGTTCCGGTTTTATCAAAAGCAATTGCCCGTATCCGTCCGATTTCTTCTAAGTGGATTCCACCTTTTATAAGCACCCCTTGCTTTGCAGCATTCCCAATAGCCGTCACAATTGCTACTGGTGTAGATACAACTAATGCACATGGACATCCAACTACTAATACCGCAAGTCCTTGGTAAATCCATGTTTGCCAGTCTGCACCAAATAATGGCGGAACTATTGCTACTAAAAAAGCAATGGCAATAATGATTGGCGTATAATATTTCGCGAATTTATCGACAAATTTTTGGGAAGGGGCTTTTTCCGCTTGTGCCTCCTCTACTAAATGAATTATCTTTGCAATCGTTGTATCTTCTACTCTTTTCGTTACTTTAACTTCTAAAGAGCCTTCTTCGTTTAACGTACCAGCGAACACTTCGTCATCCGTCGTTTTATAGACAGGTACTGCTTCTCCTGTAATGGATGCTTGATTGACCGATGAAGCCCCTTTCAATACAATCCCATCCATCGCAATCTTATGTCCTGGCTTTACGATTAACACATCATTTATTTGAATAAATTCCGTATCGACTTCTACTAAATGATCACCGCGGCGAATCGTGGCTGAAGGGGGCGCTATATCCATTAACTGGCTAATAGATTGACGTGCTTTATTCATTGAATACGCCTCTAACGCCTCACTAACGGCGAATAAAAAGACAACTACCGCACCTTCACGCCATTCGCCGATAAACGCTGCTCCGATAATTGCAATCGTCATAAGCGTCTTCATATCAAAATAAAAGCGTGATAAATTCAACAAGCCACTTTTGAACATATCGAATCCACCAACTACAATCGCGATTACAAATAAGCCGATTGCAAGCGGATGTGTTTCTTCATACAAAAACGAAACGACTATTCCAATGACTAAAAAAATGAAAGAGATGGCCGTTACGACATTTTCTTTCCGTTTGAAAAACGGCGTTGTTTCTTGTTTCCGCTGTTTAAGCGGTGCCACTTTAATCCCATCAAAAGCACCAGCCTTTTCAATATCTTCTACGGTGACATTGCCAATAACAGCAACTTTAGATGCACCAAAATTAACTATTGCTTCTTCCACATTTGCAAGGCTTTTTATATTATTTTCAAATTTCATCGCACAGTTGGCGCACGAAAGATTCTCTAAGCGGTACTCTTTTTTAGTTGCCTTCTCCAATCTTCTCACCCTCTTCTATGGCATGTTCATATGCGATTTTAACTAACTTGTTCACATGATGATCCGCTAATGAGTAATAAACTAACTTCCCTTTTCGTTCTGACTTGGCCAGTGATAGATCACGTAAATAACGTAAATGATGTGATGCGGTAGCTGTAGAGGAACCAATTATCTCACTTACATCACACACACAGAGCTCTTCTTCTATTGTTAGTGCATAGGCAATTTTTAAACGTGTCTCATCTGCTAATGCTTTGAAAATCTTCGCAACGTTCGTTAAATCAGGTAGTTGCTGTTTTACAGAAGACACTACATTTTCGTTTGCTTTTGTTACCTCACACATATCTTTTGTTTGCACATGCTCACCTCATTCAAATACTCGTTTGATTGTTACCATCATTATATGTTCGAACTATTCCAAAAGCAAGGTCATTCAAATATATATTTGAATGACCTTGCTTTTGG